>NZ_JALBGW010000038.1:0-34354 GCF_023006485.1 Neorhizobium sp. BETTINA12A | reverse complement strand
ACCGTCGGTGCCGTGGCGCTCGACGGGGCCGGGCATCTGGCGGCGGCGACCTCGACCGGCGGCTATAACAACAAGCCGGAAGGCCGCATTGGGGACACGCCGATCATCGGCGCCGGAACTTACGCACGGGACGGGGCCTGCGCCGTTTCCGGCACCGGCAAGGGCGAATATTTCATGCGTTACGCCGTCGGCCATGAAGTGGCGGCCCGCGTCTCCTATCTCGGCGAGAGCCTTGAGAAGGCGGCCGCAAAGGTCATCCAGGAGGACCTGAAGCAGCACGATATCGGGGCTGGTCTGGTGGCGGTCGGCGCCGACGGCTCGATCACCGCGCCTTACAATACGGACGGCATGTTCCGCGGCTGGGTGACGCCGGAAGGCGAATTCTACGTTGCCACCCATGGCGAGGTTTTCCCGGTCACGCCCTGAACCGGCAGAGCTTTCGATATAAAAAGCCCGGCGGAATGACCGCCGGGCTTTCGCACCCTCTGGAACTGCTCTTGTTATTCGGCAGCTTGCTGCGGCTTCAGGACGCCGCGGCGGATCTGGTCTTCCTCGATGGATTCGAACAGGGCGCGGAAATTGCCTTCGCCAAACCCTTCGTCGCCCTTGCGCTGGATGAATTCGAAGAAGATCGGGCCGATCACCGTTTTCGAGAAGATCTGCAGCAGGATCTTGGTCATGCCGCCATCGACCACGCCTTCGCCATCGATCAGGATGCCGTGTTTCTTCATGCGGTCGATCGGTTCGTCGTGGTCGTGCACGCGGGCGCCGGACTTTTCATAATAGGTGTCCGGCGGGCCGGGCATGAATTTGAGGCCGTTTTCGGCGAGCTTGTCGGTCGCTTCGTAAATGCCGTCGGTGCCGACCGCGATATGCTGGATGCCTTCGCCCTTGTATTTCTTCAGGAATTCCTCGATCTGGCTGGTCTCGTCCTTGGACTCGTTCAGCGGGATGCGGATCTTGCCGCAGGGCGAGGTGATCGCCCGGCTGACGAGGCCGGTGATGCGGCCGTCGATGTTGAAGAAGTGGATCTGCTTGAAATTGAAGAGTTCGCGGTAGAAATCCCACCACTTGTCCATGTTGCCGCGATAGACGTTGTGAGTCAGGTGGTCGAGATAATAGAAACCGACGCCTTCGGGCCTGGGATTGCGTTCGCCCAGCCATTCGAACTCAGCCTCATAGGCCGACCCCTTCTCGCCATAGGTTTCGATGAAATAGAGAAGCGAACCGCCGATGCCGACGATGGTCGGCACGTCGAGCGTCTTGTCCTTGCCCTCATAAGGCGTGGCACCCTTGGCAACCGCGTGGTCGAAGGCGTGTTTGGCATCGACAACGCGCCAAGCCATGGCCGGCGCGCAGGGGCCATGTTCGTCGACAAAGCGCATCGCATAGCTGCCTGGCTCGGCGTTGAGGATGTAGTTGATGTCGCCCTGACGCCAGACGGTGATGTTCTTCGTCCTGTGCTTCGCGACCGGCTTGTAGCCCATGCGGGTGAACAGCTCTTCCAGCTTCTGCGGTTCCGGATGCGCGAATTCGACGAATTCGAAACCGTCGGTGCCGGCCGGATTGTCAGCGGTGATCTCAGAAACCGGTGCGTCGTGCGGGAAAGGACCCATGGCAAATTCCTCCTGTCATTCGATCCTCATGATGATGCAGGACGGACGCATTGTGCTTGCAATCTTGGCGATGTTCTGCTCGATTTGTGCATGAAGTGTGCGGATTGGAGGAGTTGCATGCACGATGGACGCATTGGACGGATATGACCTGAAGATCTTGAGCCATCTGCAGACCGACGGGCGGCTGACCAACAACGAATTGTCGGAACTCGTCGCGCTCTCCCCGTCGCAGTGTTCGCGCCGCCGGGCGCGGCTCGAGGGCGAGGGGTTCATCCAGACCTATCGTGCACACCTAAACCGCCAGAAACTCGGCCTCGACCTCCTGGTCGTGATCGCCGTGACGCTCGCCACCCATAACCGGGACAATGCCAAGCGGTTCGCGCGCCTTGTCGAGGACCTGCCGGAAGTGCTCGAATGTTTCTCGCTGACCGGCGAGATGGACTATCACCTGAAGGTGGTGACGCGCGATCTCGCGGGCCTCTCCCATTTCGTCAACGACATACTGTTGCCGCACGAGAGCGTGCAGCATGTCAAAACATCGATCGTCCTCAGCGTGTTGAAGGATTTTGGTGGGATTCCGATTCAAAAGCCCGCCAAGGCTTAAAGTTCGTCCGGTTCCGGCGGTTTCCCTTTGCCCGAGCGGCGGATGACCTGCTCGATTGCCGCGAGGCCGGTCGAAAGCGCCTTGATGCCCGCTTGGCCGATTTCCGTCTCCAGTTCGGCCTGATAGCGGCGGGCGAGTTCGATCAGTTCCCGGTAGGCCAGCTGCCCGGTGGCGGTCAGTTCCAGATGCTCGACCCGGCGGTCGGCCTCGTCCTGGCTGCGCTTCAGCCAGCGACGTTGTTCGAGCGCGAAGACGGCGCGGCTGACCTTGGTTTTGTGCATGGAGGAATGCGCGCCGACGGCTTTCGAGGTCATCCGTCCGGAACTGCCGAGTGCTGCAAGCGTGCGCCATTCCGGCCGAGTCATGCCATATTTCGCTTTGTAATGGGCGGCAAAACGCAGGCCGACGAATTCGGCGGCCCGGTTGAGCCTGTAGGGGAGGAACTGTTCGAGTTCGAAACTATCGGTCGTCATGACGTTGATCGGGCGTTGATGGTTACAAAAATAATGGTTACGTTTGCAACCATATCGTCATCATGGGAGGAAACAAGCCATGCTGGACAAGATCGATCCGAACGCCACGTTATTCACCGGGGCGAATGCCGAGACGCTCGCCTATATGCCCGGCTTCGGCAACGATTTCGAAACCGAGAGCCTGCCCGGTGCCCTGCCGCAGGGGCAGAACAGCCCGCAAAAATGCAATTACGGGCTTTACGCGGAACAGCTCTCCGGTTCGCCTTTCACCGCGCCGCGCGGCACCAATGAGCGTTCCTGGCTCTATCGCATCCGCCCGAGCGTGCGCCATACCGGTCGGTTCACGAAGGTCGACTATCCGCTCTGGAAGACCGCACCTCACGTTGCCGAGCATTCGTTGGCCCTCGGCCAGCTCCGCTGGAGCCCGGTACCGGCGCCAAGCGAGCCGCTGAGCTTCCTCGAAGGCATCCGCACCATGACGACGGCGGGCGATGCGCTCTCCCAGTCCGGCATGGCGGCGCATGTCTATGTCTTCAACACCGACATGGTGGACGACTATTTCTTCAATGCCGACGGCGAGATGATGATCGTGCCGGAGACGGGTTCGATCCGCGTCTTCACCGAACTCGGCAAGATGGACCTGGAGCCTTCCGAGATCTGCATCATCCCGCGCGGCACGATGTTCAAGGTGATCCGGCTCGGCGAGGAAAAAGTCTGGCGCGGGTATATCTGCGAAAATTACGGCGCCAAGTTCACGCTACCGGATCGCGGTCCGATCGGCGCCAACTGCCTTGCCAATCCCCGCGATTTCAAGACGCCGGTGGCGGCCTACGAGGATAAGGAGACGCCCTGCCGGGTGCAGGTGAAATGGTGCGGCTCGTTCCATGTCACCGAGATCGGCCATTCGCCGCTCGACGTGGTTGCCTGGCACGGCAATTACGCGCCCTACAAATACGACCTACGCACCTTTTCGCCGGTTGGCGCGATTCTCTTCGACCATCCCGATCCGTCGATCTTCACGGTTCTCACCGCTCCCTCGGGAGAGGAGGGAACCGCCAATGTCGATTTCGTGATCTTCCCGCCGCGCTGGCTGGTGGCCGAGCATACGTTCCGGCCGCCCTGGTACCATCGCAACATCATGAGCGAGTTCATGGGCCTGATCTATGGCCGCTATGACGCCAAGGAGGAGGGTTTCGTGCCGGGCGGGATGAGCCTGCACAACATGATGCTGCCGCACGGGCCGGATTTCACCGGCTTCGAAAGGGCCTCTAACGGCGAGCTGAAACCCGTGAAGCTCGAGAACACCATGGCCTTCATGTTCGAGACCCGTTTCCCGCAGCAGCTGACGAAATTTGCAGCCGCACTGGAGACGCTGCAGGACAATTATGTGGATTGCTGGTCGGGGCTCGAGCGAAAGTTCGACGGTACGCCGGGGATCAAGTGAGGCGGCGTTACATTACGGTTGCCTTCTGGCGCGATCTCCACACATTCTGTGGGCAATACCAACGATAAAACGGGAAACACTCATTCATGAAGCTCGCGACACTGAAGGATTCCACCCGCGACGGCCGCCTGGTCGTCGTCTCGAAAGATCTCACCCAGTGCTCGGAGGTCGGTCATATCGCCCGAACCCTGCAGGCGGCGCTCGACGACTGGGCGTATGTCGGTCCGCGGCTCGAACGGGTGGCGGACGGTATCGAGACCGGTGCGCAGCCGACCATCCGTTTCCATGAACATGACGCGGCATCGCCGCTGCCGCGCGCCTATCAATGGGCGGACGGATCGGCTTACGTCAATCACGTCGAGCTGGTACGCCGGGCGCGCAATGCCGACATGCCGGAGAACTTCTGGACCGATCCGCTGATCTACCAGGGCGGATCCGACAGTTTTCTCGGGCCGCGCGATCCGATCCCGCTCGGTGACGAGGCCTGGGGCGCCGATATGGAAGGCGAGATCGCGGTGATCGTCGGCGACGTGCCGATGGGGGCTTCCCTGGATGAAGCGCGGGAGGCGATCCGTCTCGTGCTCCTCGTCAATGACGTGTCTCTGCGCGGGCTCATCCCCTCCGAACTCGCCAAGGGTTTCGGCTTCTTCCAGTCGAAACCGTCCTCCGCCTTCTCGCCGGTCGCGGTCTCTCCGGACGAGCTGGGTTCCGCCTGGGATGGCGGCAAGCTTTCGCTGCCGCTCAAGGTCGACCTGAATGGCAAGCCGTTCGGCCGGGCCAATGCCGGCGTCGACATGACGTTCGATTTCCCGCAGCTTATCGTCCATGCGGCCAAGACACGGCCGTTAGTGGCCGGCACGATCATCGGTTCGGGCACGGTCTCCAACAAGCTCGATGGCGGACCCGGCAGGCCGGTCGCCGATGGCGGCGCCGGTTATTCCTGCATCGCCGAGATCCGCACCATCGAAACGATCAACCTCGGCGTTCCAAAGACGCCGTTCCTGCATTTCGGGGATACGGTGCGGATCGAGATGAAGGACGACAAGGGTCATTCGATCTTCGGTGCGATCGAGCAGACCGTGACGAAATACGAGAAGGCGGGATGAGCGATACGGTTCTCTACGATTATTGGCGGTCCTCGGCGAGCTATCGGCTGAGGATCGCCCTCAATATGGTCGCCGAAATATTCCGCACCGTCCCGGTCGATATCATCGCCAAGGAGCACCGAGCCGAGAAGCATCTCGCCCGCAATCCGCAGGGGCTGGTGCCGGTTCTGGAGATTGACGGGCATACATTCACCCAGTCGCTGGCGGTGATCGAATATCTCGACGAAACGCGCGGCGGCGCCTTCCTGCCGGGTGATTCTGTCGGCCGGCAGCGGGTGAGGGCGCTTTCCTATGTCATCGCCATGGACATCCACCCCGTCTGCAATTCGCATGTCGGCGCCCATGTCATGTCGATCACCGGCGGCGGAGAAGAGGCGCGCGTTGCCTGGATGCGGAAGTTCATCGGCGAGGGGCTGGCGGCGTTCGAAGTGTTGCTCGACTCACCCTCGACCGGCGCGTTCTGTCATGGCGACCGGCCGAGCATGGCGGATATCTGTCTCGTGCCGCAGGTCTACAACGCGCGGCGATGGGGCGTCGATCTCTCCGCCTGCCCCAGGCTCGTCGCGATCGCTGATCGCTGCGTCGAATTGAAGCCCTTCGCAAAAGCCCATCCGGACCAGGCTAAGCCTTCAGGTAACTGATCACCGCGTCGGCGATCATGCCCTTGTGGCGCTCCATGGTCGCTGGCTCCGAAAGGTCTCGGCGGAAGATGGTGCCGAATGTGTAGCGGTTGGAGACGCGGAAGAAGCAGAAGGCGCTGATCAGCATGTGAATGTCGATCGGGTCGGCCGTGCGGGCGAATACGCCGGCGGCGACGCCGCGTGCCAGGATCGCGGCAATCGTCTCGATGACCGAGACGTTCAGGTCGCGGATCGCGTCCGAGCGCAGCATGTGGGCGGCGTGGTGGATGTTCTCGATGCTGACCAGCCGGACGAAATCCGGGTTGGCTTCGTCATGGTCGAACGTGGTCGAGATCAGCACGCGCAGCGCCTGTTCCGGCGGCAGGTTGGAAAGCTGCAGGTCCTCTTCGAGCGTGCGGATCTTGCGGTAGGCGCGTTCGAGGACGGCAAGGTAAAGCCCTTCCTTGCTGCCGAAATAATAATAGATCATCCGCTTCGAGGTGCGGGTCTTCTCCGCGATCGCATCGACGCGGCCGCCGGCAAGCCCGTGAGTCGCAAACTCCTCCGTCGCCACGTCCAGGATGTTTTCCTGGGTGCGCTGCGGGTCGTTTTTCCTGCTGTTTTCGCGTTTCGCCGCCATCCTCAAAGCCGCCTTTGCCGTTGCGTACCGCCCGTGCTTAGAGAAGCGGGCATTGTGGACGCTCGATCGTTCACATCGAATTTCCGCATTTTTTCCAAAGTCATAACGGGCTTGCGCTTCGCTTTCAATAGATCGCGCTTGACATACTCACTAGTTCGTACATTTTATTGTTCTGCCGATCGATCCCTGAGGAGGCGGTCCCGGCGGAGGCTATCTTGTCAAACGGATTGGACGGGTGACTGTATTTGCAGTCGCTACCGTCGCTATCCGATGACGGAGCCTGGGGAGGACTGGAAATGACACGGATCATCGATTTCTTATTCCTTGTGCTGAAGGTCGTCATAGCCCTGCTTCTGGCAGGCATGGTGGTGCTGGTCTTCGGCAATGTCGTACTGCGTTATGCCTTCAATCAGGGCATTACCGTTTCAGAAGAGCTGTCGCGGGTCTTCTTCATCTGGCTTACCTTCCTTGGTGGGGTTGTCGCGATGCGCGAACATGGCCATCTCGGCGTCGATTCGCTTCTGAAGCGATTACCGCCGACAGGTGCCAGGATTGCAGTGCTGATGGGGCAGGGGCTGATGCTCGTCGCCACCTGGCTGATGATCAGCGGAAGCTGGACGCAGACACTGATCAACCTGCCAGCGACCATGCCGGCGACGGGCATTTCCATGGGCTGGTTCTACGGCGCCGGCCTCGCCTTTGGGGTTCCGACCTTCCTCGTCATTCTCTGGGATGCCTTCCAGGTGGCCACCGGCCGGATCGATATCGCAACCGCCCAACTGGTGCGCGACAGCGAGGAGGAAGTGGCCCTCGACAATCATCCGGAAGCCGCGGTCGCCGCCGGCATCACCAAGGCCTGAGGAGAGACCGATGACGCTCACCATTTTCCTCGGCGCCCTTCTCGGCCCCATGGCGCTCGGCGTGCCGATTGCCTTCGCGCTCATCCTCAGCGGCGTTGCGCTGATGATGTACATGGACATTTTCGACGCCCAGATCGTCGCCCAGAACGTGCTGAACGGCGCCGACAGCTTTCCGCTGATGGCGGTTCCCTTCTTCCTGCTGGCCGGCGAGGTGATGAATACCGGCGGCCTGTCGAAGCGTATCGTCAATCTCGCCATGGCGCTCGTTGGCCATGTGCGCGGCGGTCTCGGTTTCGTGGCGATCTTCGCCGCCTGCGTCCTGTCGAGCCTATCCGGTTCGGCAGTCGCCGACGCTGCGGCGCTCGGTGCGCTTCTCTATCCGATGATGATCAAATCGGGCCATGACCCGGCACGGACCGGCGGTCTTCTGGCATCGGCTTCGGTTATCGGCCCGATCATTCCGCCGTCGATCGGTTTCATCCTCTACGGCGTCGTCGGCGGCGTCTCGATCACCAAGCTCTTCCTCGCCGGTATCGTTCCGGGGCTGCTGATCGCGGTGGCACTCTGCATCGCCTGGCTGATCGTCGCCCGCAAGGAGCAGTTCGAACTGCCGAAGCGCCAGAGTCGTGAACTCCGAATGAAGGCCTTCGTCGACAGCATCTGGGCGCTGATGCTGCCTGTCATCATCATCGTCGGCCTGAAGTTCGGTGTGTTCACGCCGACCGAAGCGGGCGTCGTGGCTGCCGTCTATTCGCTGTTCGTATCGATGGTCGTCTATCGCGAACTGGCGCCATCCGAACTCTTCAACGTCTTCGTCGCGGCAGCGAAGATCACCGCGGTGGTGATGTTCTTGGTCGCATGCGCGGCGGTCTCCGCCTGGCTGATCACGGTTGCCGACGTGCCCGGCGATCTCGTCAAGCTCATCGAACCGCTGATGGACAACCAAACGCTGCTGCTGCTTGCCATCATGGTGCTGATCGTCGTCGTCGGCACCGCCATGGACATGACGCCGACCATTCTGGTGATGACGCCGGTGCTGATGCCGATCATCAAGCAGGCCGGCATCGATCCTGTGTATTTCGGCGTGCTGTTCATCATCAACAACTCGATCGGCCTGATCACGCCGCCGGTCGGCACCGTCCTCAATGTCATCTGCGGCGTCTCCAAGCTGTCGATGGAAGACCTGATGAAGGGCGTGATGCCCTTCATGATCGCCGAGCTGATCGTTCTCTTCCTTCTCGTCCTCTTCCCGCAACTGGTGACCGTGCCGGTCGCCTGGTTCGGGCATTGAGGCCGGGGAGTTTCTGCCAAGTGCATATCAACCGGCCGTGGGGGACCCGGCCATCCAGTGGGAGGAAAACATGTTCAACACGATGATGAAACTGGCGCTCGGGATCGCCCTGCCGGTGATGCTGTTTGCCGGCACGGCATCCGCCGAAGTCCGCGCGCATACGCTGAAATTCGCGGCGGCCAACAATAAGGGCCATCCGCAGGTCACCGGCATGGAAAAATTCGCCGAGATCGTCAAGGCGAAGAGCGGTGGCAAGATCGAGATCAAGTTGTTTCCGGGCGGCGTGCTCGGCGGCGACGTGCAGACCGTCTCCGCCCTGCAGGGCGGCGTGGTCGAGATGCTGGTGCTGAATGCCGGAATCCTGTCGAGCAACGTCAAGGCGTTCGGTGCGGTCGACCTGCCGTTCCTGTTCAACAGCGGCGAGGAAGCCGACAAGGTGATGGATGGTGCCTTCGGCAAGAGCCTTTCCGACAAGCTGCCGGCGACAGGCCTCGTCGGTCTCGCCTATTGGGAACTCGGCTTCCGCAACCTCACCAACAACCGCCGCCCGGTCACCAAGCTCGAAGACATCAAGGGCTTGAAAATCCGTACGCTGCAGTCGCCGATCCCGATCGAGCTGTTCAACAGCCTCGGCGCCAATGCCGTGCCGCTGCCTTATACGGAACTCTACACCGCGCTTGAAACCGGCACGGTCGATGGGCAGGAAAATCCGTTCGCGAACATCATCAACGCCAAGTTCTACGAAGTGCAGAAGTACCTGACCGTCACCCGTCATCAGTACAATCCGCAGATCGTGCTGATCAGCAAGAAGTTCTGGGACGGCCTCAACGATGAGGAGAAGGGCATTCTCCAGTCGGCTGCGACGGAAGCGCGCGATTTCCAGCGCAAGGTTTCCCGCGAAGCGGATGCCAAGGCGCTCGACGAGATCAAGAAGACCGGCATGCAAGTCACCGAGCTCAGCCCGGCAGAGACCCAGAAGATCCGCGATGCCGTGAAGCCGCTGATCGACAAGTTCAGCGCCGACGTGGGTGCCGATACCGTGTCGCTGCTCTTCAAGGAACTGGACGCCGCCCGCAAGAAGTAACATGCCTGCCGGTCCGTCTTTCAGGCGGACCGGCTTTTCCATCCAATGAGGCGCTACACCCATGGCCGAGACATTGCTGAAACCCTTGAAGGCCGGGCTGATCGGCGCGGGCATCCAGGCCTCACTGACGCCTGCCATGCATATGAAGGAAGGTGCAGCTCAAGGCTTCCGCTATGAATATGAGCTGATCGATCTCAATCTGCTCGGCCTGACGCCCAGCAGCCTGCCTGATCTCCTCGACGATGCGGAAGCGCGCGGGCTGATTGGTCTGAACATCACCCATCCCTGCAAGCAGGTGGTCATTCCCTATCTCGACGAACTCTCCGACGAGGCGCGGGCGCTCGGCGCCGTCAACACGGTGGTGCTGAAGGACGGCAAGCGTTTTGGCCACAATACCGACTGGTGGGGATTTGCGGAAAGTTTCCGGCGCGGCCTGCCGGGCGCCGATCTACGCGCGGCGGTTCAGATCGGCGCCGGGGGCGCGGGCGTTGCGACGGCTTATGCGATCCTGTCGCTTGGTCTCACGGCGCTCACGGTGTTCGACCGCGAGCCCGATCGGGCGGAGCAGCTTGTGCAAACGATGTCGGTTCTTTTTCCGGAGGCATCCATAACGGCGTCACCGGATATTGCTTCGGCGATGCGGGACGTTTTGGGCATCATCCATGCGACGCCGACTGGAATGGCCAAATATCCAGGTGTGCCGCTGCCGCCGGAGCTTCTCCAGCCGCATCACTGGGTCGCGGAGATTGTCTATTTCCCGCTTGAGACCGAGCTTTTGAAAGTGGCCAGGGAGCGGGGCTGTCAGGTGCTGAACGGCGGCGGCATGGCCGTCTTCCAGGCAGTCGGCGCCTTTCAGCTGTTCACCGGCCGGGAGCCGGATGCCGCCCGCATGCTCCAGCATTTCGAGGCACTGACAGTCTGACGGAAAATCGTCCGGCCCTGATCGTCACATAGTGCCCATCTGGGCGCCTGCGATTTTTGCCGCTCGCCTCGGCGCTGGGTCTGGCGATCCTGGCTTGGCCGACTATAGTGGCCGGGCCGCACCTTCTGCGGCATCACCCCCGCCTGCCGAAGAACGCCCAAGGTAATTTCTCATGACGCTTGCCATTTCCGCCAAAGACATCGACGACAAGGCTCTTATCGACGAGCTGAAGCAGTGGGTCGAGATCGAGACGCCGACGCTCGATGCGGTTGCGGTCAATGTATTGGCGGATCGGGTCGAGGCAATCGGCAAGGCGGCTGGTCTGGAGACGGAACGGCTGCCGGGCACGCTCGGTTTCGGCGATATCCTGGCGATCCGCTCGCCGCGCCCGGCCGGCAGTAACGAAAAGACCGTTTTGATACTGGCGCATCTCGACACCGTGCATGCGGTCGGCGTGATCGACAATCAGTTGCCGCTGCGTCAGGAGGGGGACAAATTCTATGGCCCCGGCATCTACGACATGAAGTCCGGCGCGCTGATGGCGCTCGAGGCGATGAAGCTCGCCGTCAGGCACGGCAGCAAGATGCCGATCGACCTAATCTTCGTTCCGGACGAGGAGATGGGCAGCCTGTCGTCGCGCGCGTTCATGGAAGAGGCGGCGAAAAGCGCCGGTTACACGCTGGTGGTCGAGCCCGCCCGCGACGGCGGCAAGATCGTCGTCGCCCGCAAAGGGGTCGCCATGTACGATGTCACCGTGCGGGGGCATGCTTCGCACGCCGGAACGAGGCCGCAGGATGGCCGCAGTGCCATTCGCGCAGCTGCCCGGCTGGTTCTGGAGCTTGAGGCGCTCAACGATACCGAACGCGGCGTCACCGTCACGGTCGGGACGATAGCGGGTGGAACCGGCCGCAACACGGTGCCGGCGGAATGCCGTCTGCAGGTTGACGTTCGTGTTCCCGACGACGTGATCGCCAGGGAGATCACGGGCAAGATTGAGGCGATGAAACCTGTCGATCCGGACATCACTTTCGAAATCGATGGCCGGATGAACCGTCCGCCGTTCGCGCAGTCCGACGAGGGCAAGCGCCTTTTCGATGTTGCCGCTGAGATCGCCGACGGCCTCGGCATCAAGCTCGAAGGAATGGCGACGGGCGGCGGCTCGGACGGCAATTTCACCGCAGCGCTCGGCGTGCCGACGCTCGACGGGCTCGGTGCAGACGGTGCCGGCGCCCATACGTTCAACGAGCATATCTTCGTCAGCAGCGTTGCGCCGCGCACCGCCCTGCTCGCCAACCTGATGATCTCGCTCGAAGCGAGATAACCTATCTCAGGCCGGCAAGGTCACTTCGAACGAGTTGGCGATGCGGACCTTGCCGACCTCGATGACGTGCCGCATGGCGGAGATCGCCCTGTCAGGATCACGCGAGGCGACCGCATGGGCGATCCGCAGGTGGTTGGTGGCGACCTCATCGATCTTTTCCGGCGAGGCGGCGGGCGAGGAGAGCTGGAAGGAGATGGCAAGCGCCGCCTCGATCAGCGCGCTTGCCGAGCGCATGAACGGATTGCCCGACATCCGGGCGATAGCAAGGTGGAATTCCAGGTCCACCTTGGCGATGGTTTCCGGCGTGTGGGACAGGTCGTCGAATTTCGCGGCGATCGCGTAGAGCGCGACGATATCATCGCTGGAGGCACGTAGCGCGGCGGCGGCTGCTGCTGCCGGTTCCAACGCCATGCGCATTTCCGCCAGATGCTCGATGAATTCGTAATCCAGCCCTGATTCGAAGCGCCAGCCGAGCACGTCCGAATCGAAGAAGTTCCAGCTGGCCTTGTCGAGCACGCGGGTGCCGACCTTGGCCTTGGCTTCGACCAGTCTCTTGGCCGAGAGCGTCTTCATGGATTCGCGCAACACCGTGCGGGAGACGCCGAAACGGGCGGAGAGTTCGGTATCGCCAGGCAGCAGGGAACCTTCCGGGATCTTGCCGGAAACGATCCCCCGGCCGAGCTCCGCCACCACATGCGCGTGGTTGCTGCGGCGCTTTCGCCCACTGATCGTCGTTTCCAGAAGTCCCACTCAGATCTCCTTCAGCCGGCTCTCGGCCAGTCGCCGGTTTGAATACCAGATGATTCCGCGCTGCAATACAATGAAGACGAAGAGCAGGATGCCGATGACGATTTTCGTCCACCAGGACGACAGCGTACCGTCGAAGACGATGTAGGTCTGGATCAGCCCCTGGATCAAAATGCCGATGAACGTTCCCGCGACCAGGCCGACGCCGCCGGTGAGCAGCGTGCCGCCGATGACGACGGCTGCGATCGCATCGAGCTCGACGCCGACCGTCGCCAGCGAATAGCCGGACGAGGTGTAGAGGGTGTAGGCAATGCCGGCGAGGCCCGAGAGGAAGCCGGACAGCGCATAGATGCCGACCGTCGTGGAGCCGACCGGAACCCCCATCAGCTCGGCTGATTGCTGGCTGCCGCCGATGGCATAGACATTGGCGCCGAAGCGGGTGCGGCCAGCGATGAAAGCTCCGACGATGAATACCAGCAGCATCAGCAGGGCAAGCGCGGTCAGCCTGCCGCCACCCGGGAAGCGGAAATAGAAGCCCTGGATCGCGTCGATCATCTCGTGGCTGATCGGCACGGATTCCGTCGAGATCAGGTAGGCAGCGCCTCGGGCCAGGAACATGCCGGCAAGCGTCACCACAAAGGGCGGTATGCCCAGATAGCGGATCATGGCGCCCATCAGACTGCCGAACAATGTCGAGACGACCAGCACTGCAGCGAAGGCGACGAGCGGGTGGACACCGAGCGAGCCGACCAGGACGGCGACGAAGACGCTGGTAAAGGCGATCACCGAGCCGATCGACAGGTCGATACCACCCGACAGGATGACGAAGGTCATGCCGACCGCGGCGATGCCGAGAAAGGCGTTGTCGGTCAAAAGGTTGCCGATCACCCGTGTCGACAGCATGTTCGGGAACTGCAGAACGCAGAGGGCATAGGCGATGACGAAGATGCCGAGCGTAGTGACGAAGGGCAGGTTGCGGGTGTGGATCATCGGACCGTTCCCTCCGCCTTGTGGGATGTCTCGCGGGATGCAGTTTCGTCGCGGCGCCGTGGAGCCTTGACGAAGCCGAGCAGCGCCATGATCGCCGGCGACTGCAGGGTCAGAACGATCATGATGATGCCGGCCTTGATGATCAGGTTGAATTCGGGCGGGAAGCCGGAAACGAGGATGCCGGTGTTGATCGACTGGATGATCAGCGCGCCGATCAGCGATGCGGTGATCGAGAAACGTCCACCGTTCAGCGAGGTGCCGCCGATGACGACGGCGAGGATGGCGTCGAGTTCAAGCCAGAGGCCGGCGTTGTTGGCATCTGCGCCGCGGATATCGGCGGTGACGATCAGGCCGGCGATGGCGGCGCAGAGGCCGGAGATCGCATAGACGAAGAACAGCAGGAAGCGGGCGCGCACGCCGGCAAGGGTCGCAGCGCGGCGGTTGATGCCGGTTGCCTCGATCAGGAAGCCGAGCGCCGAGCGGCGGACCAGCAGACCGATGATCAGGGCGGCGCAGACCCAGATCAGGATCGGGATTGGAATGCCGCCCAGCGAACCGGAACCGAGCGCTGCAAAGCTGTCATTGTTGAAGGTGAGGATGACGCCTTCGGTGATCAACTGGGCGATGCCGCGGCCGGCCACCATCAGTATCAGCGTGGCGATGATCGGCTGGATATCGAGCAGGGCGACCAGCACGCCGTTCCACAGGCCGCAGGCGAGGCCGACGCCGAGCGAGATCAGGATCACGACCGGCAGCGGATAATCGTGTGCGATCAGCGTCGCGGCGACTGCACCGCAGATGGCGATCACCGCACCGATCGAGAGATCGATGCCGCGAGTGGCGATAACCAGCGTCATGCCGATCGTCAGCAGCGCGACGGGGGCGGCGCGCACCAGGATATCGATCAAACTGCCGTAGAGCCGGCCGTTCTGGAACGAAACGTTGAGGAAGCCGGGCGCGACTGCCGTGATAAGGGCAAGGATGACTGCAAGCGCGACGATCTGGGGTGCCAGCCGTTTCAGCCGGCGGGTGAAGCGGTCCATCATGCGGCCTCCGTGTGGGCCGGCGCTGCGATCGCCTGCATGATGTTGTCGGCAGTCACCCGATCGCCCTTGAGTTCGGCGATATGTTTGCGGTCGGAGAGCACGATGACGCGATGGGCGATGGCGGTCAGTTCCTCCAGTTCCGAGGAGATGACCACCAGCGACATGCCTTCGGCGCAGAGTTTTTCGATCATTTTCAGGATTTCCGCATGCGCGCCAATATCGATGCCGCGCGTCGGTTCGTCTAATATCAGCAGACGGGGTTCGGTCGCCAGCCAGCGGGCGAGGATCGCCTTCTGCTGATTGCCGCCGGAGAGGAATTTCATCTGCCTGTTGGGGTCGGCTGGCCGGATATCCAGCGACTTGATGAAGTTTTCCGCGAGCGCTCCCTTTTCCCGCGAGGAGATCGGCTTTGCCCAGCCCTGCCGGGCCTGGACGGCGAGCGCGATGTTATCGGCGACCGAAAAATCGCCGATAATGCCGTCCGTCTTGCGTTCTTCCGGGCAGAAGCCGAAGCCGCTGGCAATCGCCGCTTCCGGGGAGGAGAGGGCGACCTGCTGGTTGTCGACGGTCGCCGTGCCGCTGTCGGCACGGTCGATGCCGAAAAGCAGGAAGGCGGTCTCGGTGCGGCCGGAGCCGAGCAGACCCGCGACGCCGACCACTTCGCCGGGTCGGATGTCCAGATCGAAAGGTGCGACGCTGCCGCGCTTGCCGTAGCCCGAGAAGCGGATCGGCGCTTCGGCCGTCGAGGCGACGGTTTCTTCCTGCGCCTGATGTTCGCGGGTGATGTGCTGCAACTCGCGGCCGAGCATCATCGAGATCAGCTCCAGCCGCGGCAATTCGTGGAGCTTGCGGGTGCCGACGAGCCGGCCGTTGCGCAAGACCGTGACACGGTCGGCGACCGCATAAACCTGATTGAGAAAATGGGTGATGATGATGATGCCGAGGCCTTCCTCGCGCAGCCGGCGAAGGACGGTAAACAGCATCTCCACCTCGTGGCCATCGAGGCTGGCGGTCGGCTCGTCGAGCACTAGAACCTTGCCGGACAGGTCGACGGCGCGGGCGATGGCGACCAGCTGACGGATTGCAACGGAATAGGACGAGAGCAGGGCGTCGACATCGATGTCGAGGCCGTAACGCTCCAGAAGCGCCTTCGACCGGCGGCGCATTTCGCGGCGGTCGATCAGACCGAACCGGCGTGGCTGGCGGCCCAGGAAAAGGTTCTCCGCGACCGTCAGGTTTTCGAGGAGGTTGACCTCCTGATAAACGGTGCCGATACCGAGGCCTTGTGCTTCCGCGACGCTCGACGGGGTCACCTCGGCGCCATCGAGGCGCATGGTGCCGTGATCGCGGCTATAGACCCCGGTCAGGATCTTGATCAACGTCGATTTACCGGCGCCGTTTTCGCCGAGGAGAGCATGAATCTCGCCGCGTTCGAGGGTGAAATCCACGCCCTCGAGCGCCGTGATGCCGAGGAAGGCCTTGCCGATGCCCCGGGCTTCCAAAAGTGAATTCGTATCCGACATGCCTAAAGTCCCGCATCTATCGAAGAACCGGAGCGGCGAGGTGCACCGCTCCGGTTGCTGCAGTCGCCCGGCTCTAAGGGGTAAGGGTAGAGCCGGGCGGCGGGAGGTCAGTAACCGAGGCCCTTCTTGGCTTCGTAGACCTTCATCGGGTCATCCTTGGCGGTATAGAGTTTCGATTCCGTCTGAATCCACTTCGGCGGAGCCTTCTTGTCCTTGAGATAGGCGTTGAGGGCTTCGAAGGCGGGGCCGGCCATGTTCGGGGTCAGCTCGACCGTCGCATTGGCTTCGCCCTTGGCCATCGCCTGGAAGATGTCCGGCACGGCGTCGATCGAGACGACCTTGATGTCGGAACCGGGCTTCAAGCCGGCTTCCTTGATCGCCTGGATGGCGCCGACCGCCATGTCGTCGTTATGGGCATAGACCGCGCAGATATCCTTGCCGCCGCCCTCGGCCTTGATGAAGCTTTCCATGACTTCCTTGCCCTTGGTGCGGGTGAAGTCGCCGGTCTGCGAGCGGGCGATCTTGATGTTGGAATGTCCGGCGATCGCCTGTTCAAAACCCTTCTTGCGGTTGATGGCGGGCGAAGAGCCGGTCGTGCCCTGAAGCTCCACGACCTTGCAGTTCTTGGAACCGATTTCCTTGACCAGCCAATCGCCGGCGACCTTGCCTTCAAACACCTGGTCGGACGTGACGGCGGTCAGATAGAGGTCCTTCGGCGATTCGATGTCGCGGTCGAGCAGGATGACCGGGATTTTCTCTTCCTTGGCTTCCTTGAGAACCGCATCCCAGCCGGTGGCGACCACCGGTGCGATGAAGATCGCGTCGACCTTCTGGGCGATGAAGCCACGGATCGCCTTGATCTGGTTTTCCTGCTTCTGCTGGGCGTCGGCGAATTTCAGGGTGACGCCGCGCTTTTCGGCTTCCTGCTTGGTGACCGTGGTTTCGGCGGCACGCCAGCCGGACTCCGAACCGATTTGCGAGAAACCGATCGTTAGAGACGCGGCGGAAACGCCGGATGCCAAAGACAGGGTGAGAGCGGCTGCAGCTGCCGCGAGAGCTCTTTTCATCTTAAATCCTCCCAGAGATGAGAAAGCGAACTGACGCTGCAAGGTTTGGCATATAATATTACTTTTTCAAGCGCTATTTTCGGACGAAATTTGAAAAGAGCGACATCCCCGCTACCTTTGAGGGAAACAATCGTTTGAATCTGCAGGATAAACGGGGTTTCTGAAAAATATCGGAATTGGCGAAAGCGCTTTTTCTTATCCTTGACAAGCCCGCCGCCAATCCAATAGTCGTATTAATGACTACATCGGGCCAGACGGTTCTGATGGGAGGAGTGGCATGGCGACAGGAGACGCCATGTTGATATTGGAAGCATTTGGGTGATGAAATCGATGTTGCGGGTTCTTCAGGTCGTGAATGGCGCTGGTGCGTCTATTGTCGTCGCATGGGATGGCGAAGGTGCTGCCCGTGCGGTCAACGGCGTTTCGTCAACCTATGACCTCGCCTCCCAGGCGATTGCCGCCGGCCAGACTTTGGCTCAGCGTATCGACACGGCCGGTCTCGGCGATGTCGTCGATCTTGAAAAGGCCGCGGGCGAGGGTCGCCTTGGCCTGCCGATCACCCATCCGGACCCAGCGCATTTCATCGTTGCCGGCACCGGATTGACCCATCTCGGCTCGGCCGATGGCCGTGACAAGATGCACAAGGCGGCGCAGTCGGCGGAAAAGCCGACCGATTCCATGCGCATGTTCCTGATGGGCGTCGAAGGCGGCAAGCCGAAACCCGGCGAGGCCGGCGTGCAGCCGGAATGGTTCTATAAGGGCAACGGCTCACAGCTTCGCGCCACCGGCAGCGATCTCGTGTCGCCGGCCTTCGCGCTCGACGGCGGCGAGGAGCCGGAACTGGCGGGCATCTATCTGATCGGCCCGGACGGCACGCCCTTCCGGCTGGGCTTCTGTCTCGCCAACGAATTTTCCGACCATGTGACCGAGAAGGGCAACTATCTCTGGCTCGCCCATTCCAAGCTGCGCCAGGCGGCCCTCGGCGCGGAACTTCTGGTCGGCGACCTGCCGGACCACGTGGAAGGCACATCACGCGTGCGGCGCGGCGACGAGGTAATCTTCGAAAAGCCGTTCCTGTCCGGCGAGGCGAACATGTCGCACACGATCGCCAACCTCGAACATCATAACTTCAAATACGACATCTTCCGTCAGCCCGGCGATCTGCATGTGCATTTCTTCGGCACGGCGACGCTTTCGTTCTCGGAAGGGATCAAGACAGAACCGGGCGACGTTTTCGAGATTTCCGCTGCTCCCTTCAAGCTGCCGCTCGTCAACCGGCTGACCGTCGCGGCGGATGCGCCCGTGACGATCAAGAAGCTCTGAGGCGGCCATGGCTCCCATTCGCGTCGCCATTGTCGGGCTTGGAAAGATCGCAAGGGATCAGCATCTCGGCGCGATCGAAGCGACCGACGGCATCGAGCTCGTCGCCGTCGCCAGCCGTCACGCCAAGCTCGATGACATCGCCTGTTTCCACGAAATCGGCGACCTGCTCGCCTCGGACGTCGAGTTCGATGCCGTCTCTCTCTGTACGCCGCCCGTGGGCCGTTTCGAGCAGGCAAAGGCAGCACTCGATGCCGGCAAGCATGTGATGCTCGAAAAGCCGCCGGGTGCGACGCTTTCTGAGGTCTACGCGCTGGAAAAACTCGCTAAGGCGAAGGGTGTTTCGCTGTTCTCGACCTGGCATTCGCGCGCGGCCGCAGCTGTCGAGCCGGCACGGGCGCTGCTTGCCAAACGCAGGATTCGCAGCGTTGCGGTGGAATGGAAGGAAGATGTCCGCCACTGGCATCCGGGCCAGGCCTGGATCTGGGAGCCGGGCGGCCTCGGCGTCTTCGACCCCGGCATCAACGCGCTGTCGATCGTCACGCGCATCCTGCCGGAGAGCTTTCATCTCACCCGTTCCGAATTGACCTTCCCGGCCAACCGGGCGGCGCCGATTGCGGCAAGCCTGTCTTTCGAAACGGATGGCGGCGTGCCGGTTTCGGCTGAATTCGACTGGCGCCAGACCGGACCGCAGACCTGGGACATCCGTGCGGAGACCGACGAGGGTCCGATCGTTCTGACCCATGGCGGCAGTCGTCTTTTCGTCGATGGCAAAAGCGCGATCGTCGAAGAAGACCGTGAATACCGCAATCTCTATCGTGATTTCGTCGCGCTGGTGGCCGAAAGCCGCAGCGATGCCGATTTCTCGCCGCTGGTGCATGTCGCCGATGCCTTTATGCTGGGCCGGCGCATTGAAACAGACGTATTTGAGGACTGATGATGACCAATTCGGAAAACGTAACTTCGAACGAGATCGCCGAAACCGGCAAGGGTGGCCAGGTGGCCAGAAAGCTCCGCTCTCGCGCGTGGTTCGACAACCCGTCGAATGTCGATATGACGGCGCTCTATCTTGAGCGCTACATGAATTTCGGTCTCAGCCAGGCGGAACTGCAGTCCGACCGACCGATCATCGGTATCGCCCAGACGGGTTCCGACCTTTCGCCGTGCAATCGGCACCATCTGGAGCTGGCACATCGTCTGCGCGAGGGCATTCGCGAAGCAGGCGGGATTGCCATCGAATTCCCGGTCCATCCCATCCAAGAAACGGGCAAGCGCCCGACCGCCGGCCTTGACCGCAACCTTGCCTATCTTGGCCTCGTGGAAGTGCTTTACGGCTATCCGCTGGATGGCGTCGTGCTGACGATCGGCTGCGACAAGACCACCCCGGCCTGTCTCATGGCGGCGGCAACCGTCAACATTCCAGCGATCGCGCTCTCCGTCGGCCCGATGCTGAACGGCTGGTTCCGCGGCGAGCGCACGGGCTCCGGTACCATCGTCTGGAAGGCACGCGAACTGCTGGCCAAGGGCGAGATCGATTATGCGGGCTTCGTGAAGCTCGTTGCCTCCTCGGCGCCGTCCACCGGCTATTGCAACACGATGGGCACCGCGACGACGATGAATTCGCTCGCCGAAGCGCTCGGCATGCAGCTTCCGGGCTCTGCCGCGATCCCGGCGCCTTATCGCGACCGGCAGGAAGTCTCCTATCTGACCGGGCTTCGCATCGTCGAGATGGTCAAGGAAGACCTGAAGCCTTCCGAAATCCTGACCAAGGAAGCCTTCATCAACGCCATTCGCGTCAATTCGGCGATAGGCGGCTCGACCAATGCGCCGATCCATCTGAACGCGCTCGCCCGGCATATCGGCGTGGAGCTCACCGTCGACGACTGGCAGACCTATGGCGAGGAAGTGCCGCTGCTCGTCAACCTGCAGCCGGCCGGCGAATATCTCGGCGAGGACTATTACCATGCAGGTGGCGTCCCGGCCGTTGTCAACCAGCTGATGACCCAGGGCCTCATCCATGAGGACGCGATGACGGTCAACGGCAAGACGATCGGCGAGAACTGCCGTGGCGCGATCATCGAGGACGAGAAGGTCATCCGCCGCTATGACGAGCCTTTGAAGCCCCATGCCGGTTTCCGGGTGCTGCGCGGCAATCTGTTCTCTTCGGCGATCATGAAGACCAGCGTCATCTCGCCGGAATTCCGTCAGCGTTATCTCTCCAACCCGAACGATCCGGAAGCCTTCGAAGGCAGGGCGGTCGTGTTCGACGGGCCGGAGGATTATCATCACCGGATCGACGATCCGTCCCTCAAAATCGACGCGCATACGGTCCTGTTCATGCGCGGCGCTGGCCCGATCGGGTATCCGGGTGCGGCGGAAGTCGTCAACATGCGCGCTCCGGATTATCTTCTGAAGCAGGGCATCTCGTCGCTTGCCTGCATCGGCGACGGCCGCCAGTCGGGAACCTCGGGCAGCCCGTCGATCCTCAATGCTTCGCCGGAAGCCGCCGCCGGTGGTGGTCTCGCGATACTGCGGACCGGCGATCGGGTGCGCATCGACGTCGGTCGCGGCACCGCGGACATCCTGATCTCCGACGAGGAGATGGCCGAGCGCCGCAAGGCTTTGGAAGCCGACGGGGGATACCGTTATCCGGAGCATCAGACGCCCTGGCAGGAAATCCAGCGCCACTATGTCGGCCAGCTCGAAACCGGCGCAGTGCTGGAGCCGGCCGTCAAATACCAGCGGATTGCCCAGACCAATGGCATTCCGCGCGACAATCACTGACCGTTTCGGTTCTCAGGGCGGCGAGGGGTCGCCCTTCAACAAGATTGGCGGCTCGAAGGGAGCCGCTCCAAAGGAGGAGTAATCCATGCGAATGTTCAAATATCTCGCGACAGCGGCCATGTTGGCCGGTCTGGTCGTCGCGGCTCCGGCCAGCGCCCAGGAAAAGGGCCTCGTCGGCGTCGCCATGCCGACCAAGTCTTCCGCCCGCTGGATCGCCGACGGCGACAACATGGTCAAGGTTCTGAAAGAGCGCGGTTACAAGACCGATCTTCAGTACGCTGAAGACGATATCCCGAACCAGCTCTCGCAGATCGAGAACATGATCACCAAGGGCGCCAAGGTGCTGGTGATTGCCTCGATCGACGGCACGACGCTGACCGACGTGCTGCAGCAGGCTGCCGACAAGAAGATCAAGGTCATCGCCTATGACCGCCTGATCCGCAACAGCGCCAACGTCGACTACTACGCCACGTTCGACAACTTCCAGGTCGGCGTCCAGCAGGCTACCTCGCTGGTGAAGGGCCTCAAGGCAGACACCGAAAAGGGCCCGTTCAACATCGAGCTCTTCGGCGGCTCGCCGGACGACAACAACGCCTTCTTCTTCTACAACGGCGCGATGAGCGTTCTGCAGCCGCTGATCGACAAGGGCGTGCTGAAGGTCGGCAGCGGACAGGTCGGCATGGACAAGGTCGCAACGCTTCGCTGGGATGGCGCAACCGCCCAGGCCCGTATGGACGCGATCCTCTCCTCCACCTATTCCAACAAGAAGCTGGATGCAGTCCTGTCGCCTTATGACGGCATCTCGATCGGTATCCTTTCGTCCCTGAAGGGCGTCGGCTACGGAAGCGGCAACATGGCGATGCCGCTCGTGAGCGGCCAGGATGCCGAAGTGCCTTCGGTCAAGTCGATCCTTGCCGGCGAACAGTATTCCACCATCTTCAAGGATACTCGTGATCTTGCCAAGGTGACTGTCGATATGGTTGATGCGGCCATGAGCGGCAAGGAGCCGACCGTGAACGATACCAAGACCTATGATAACGGCAAGAAGGTCGTTCCTTCCTACCTGCTGAAGCCAGTCGTGGTTGACAAGTCCAACTGGAAACAGGTTCTGGTCGACAGCGGTTACTACAAGGAATCGCAGATCAAGTAAGTCTTTCCACCCGCGCGGCGGCAACCCCGCCGCGCGGTCCTGTTATCCGGAGTCATTATGCTCGATCCTGTCTCTCTTCCCGAAAAGCCGCCCATTCTAGAAATGCGGGGCATTTCGAAGAGCTTTGGCGCCATCAAGGCGCTTTCCGATGTCAGCTTCACCGTCAAGGAAGGTGAGATCCACGCGCTCGTCGGCGAAAACGGTGCCGGCAAGTCGACGCTGATGAAGGTCCTGTCGGGTGTGTATCCGCACGGCTCCTATGAAGGCTCGATCCTTTTCGCGGGTGAAGAACGCCACTTCCGCGACATCAACGGTTCCGAGAAGCTCGGCATCATCATCATCCATCAGGAACTGGCGCTTATTCCGCTGATGTCGATCGCGGAGAACATTTTCCTCACCAATCCGCCGGCGCGTTACGGCGTCATCGAGCGGCATGAGCGGCACGAGCGCACCAAGACGCTGCTCGCCAAGGTGGGCCTTACCGAACGGCCAGATACGCTGATCACCAATATCGGCGTCGGCAAGCAGCAGCTCGTCGAGATCGCCAAGGCGCTTTCGAAGGATGTGCGGCTGCTCATTCTCGACGAGCCGACCGCGTCGCTCAACGAGACGGACAGTGCCGCGCTCCTCGAACTCCTGAAGGAGTTTCGTGCGCATGGCATCACGTCGATCCTGATTTCCCACAAGCTCAACGAAATCTCCGCCGTCGCCGACCGCATCACGGTGCTGCGCGACGGCCGTACGGTGGGCACCCTCGATTGCCATGCCGGGCCCGTCGAAGAAGACGAGATCATCCGCCGCATGGTCGATCGCGACCTTGAAAGCCGCTATCCGAAGCGCGAGCCGAAGATCGGCGAGGTGATTTTCGAGATCGACAACTGGTCGGTCTACCACCCGCTGCATTCGGATCGTCAGGTGGTCAAGAACGTGTCGCTGAAGGCCCGCGCTGGCGAGATCGTCGGCATTTCGGGCCTGATGGGCGCAGGCCGCACCGAGTTCGCGATGAGCGTTTTCGGCCGCTCCTGGGGCCGCGACATTACCGGCACCGCAAAACTGCACGGCAAGGAAGTGGACCTTTCCAACGTGCATCGCGCGATCAAGGCCAAACTTGCGTATGTCACCGAAGACCGCAAGCAGCTCGGCCTCATCCTGCCGGAGGACATCCGCAAGAACGTCTCGCTCGCCCATCTCGGCGGGGTTTCCTCACGCGGGGTGATCGACGACATCGCCGAGATGAAGGTGGCTCAGGAATTCCGCACCCGCATGCGCATCCGCAGCCATAACGTCTATCAGGAAACCGGAAAGCTCTCGGGCGGCAACCAGCAGAAAGTGGTATTGTCGAAGTGGCTGTTCACCGAGCCTGACGTGCTGATCCTCGACGAACCGACGCGCGGCATCGATGTCGGCGCGAAATACGAAATCTATACGATCATCAACGAGCTCGCCAATGCGGGAAAGGCTGTGATCGTCATCTCGTCGGAAATGCCTGAGCTGATCGGCATTTGCGACCGTATCGTGGTCATGCACGAAGGTGCGTTCGTCGGCGAAGTCGCCGGCGAAGAGGCCACGCAGGAAAATATCATGCGCGCCATCATGCGGCGCAAAGGGAGAGAAGTATGAGCACCCCCCAGGAAACAATCGCGGTGCCGCAGAGCGCGGCCGGTTTTCTGAAGGACAACCTGCGCGATTTCGGCATGCTGATCTCGCTGGTCGTCATCGTCATCTTCTTCCAGGTCGCCACCGGCGGCGTTCTTCTGATGCCGCTCAACATCACCAACGTGGTGCTGCAGAACAGCTATATCGTCATCATGGCGCTTGGGATGCTGATGGTGATCGTCACCGGCCATATCGACCTGTCGGTCGGTTCGGTGGCCGGTTTCATCGGGGCAGTCGCCGCGGTGCTGATGGTTCAGTATGATGTCAACTTCATCGTCGCGACGATCCTGTGCCTGGCACTCGGCGGGTTGATCGGAGCCGTTCAGGGATATTGGGTCGCGTATTTCAAGATCCCGTCCTTCATCGTGACGCTTGCGGGCATGCTCGTGTTCAAGGGCCTGATGATTTCGGTGCTCGACGGACGCTCGATCGGGCCGTTCCCGCCAATCTTCCAGAAGCTGTCGTCCGGCTATATCGTCGAGCTCATCTCTTCGGCCGGCGGTCTCTACATCACTTCGCTCCTGCTCGGCCTCGTTCTTGCGGTGATCCTCATCGTGCAGAATATCGCGAGCCGCAAGCGCCGCATTTCGCATGGCGTCGAGACGGAGCCCTTCGGTTTCTTCATCGCCAAGAACCTGCTGATCTTCGCCGGCGTCGGCTACGTCGCCTTTCTGATCTCCTCGCATCGCGGCATGCCGAACGTGCTGATCATCATGGCGGTGCTCATCGCGGCCTACGGCTTCCTGACCAACCGCACGATCATCGGCCGGCAGATCTATGCCGTCGGCGGCAATATCCGCGCCGCCGAACTTTCGGGCATCAAGACGACGCGGCTGACCTTCTGGACATTTGTCAACATGGGCGTTCTGGCGGCGCTGGGCGGTCTCATCGTCGCAGCCCGTCTCAACACGGCGCAGCCAAAGGCAGGCATCGGCTTCGAACTCGACGTCATCGCCGCCTGCTTCATCGGCGGTGCCTCCGCCTATGGCGGCGTCGGCAAGGTGACGGGTGCCGTCATCGGCGCCTTCATCATGGGCGTGATGAACAACGGCATGTCGATCCTCGGCATCGGCATCGACTACCAGCAGGTGATCAAGGGCCTGGTCCTGCTCGGCGCCGTCTGCGTCGACGTCTATAACCAGCGCCGCTGAGGCGCGGCTTTCCCTTCAAGATTGCCTGATGAAACTTGAAAGCCCGGATGCGTCAGACGCCTCCGGGCTTTTTTGTGGGCTGCTCTGGTGTCGCGTCGGCTTCAGGCGCGACGGGTGGAACGGTCCAAACCGGCTTCACGTCGCCTGCTCGGTCACCGCCTCTTCGATCACATCCTCGGGGATATCATCGAAGGACGAGTAGTTAAGATTGTAGAGTTTCGAATAGAGCTTTTTGTTCTTCATCAGCTCGCGGTGATTGCCGCTCTCGATCAGCTCGCCGTTCTGGAGCACGATGATGCGGTCGGCCTCGCGGATGGTTGCCAGGCGATGGGCGATGACGAGGCCGGTGCGGCCTTCGAGCAGCTTGACCAGCGCCTTCTGGATCAGCATTTCGGTATAGCTGTCGATATTGGCGGTCGCCTCGTCGAGCACCAGGATTTTCGCATCCGCCACAAGCGCGCGGGCAAAGCTCAGAAGCTGGCGCTGGCCGAGCGAGAGATTGCCGCCGCGCTGGCCAAGAATGCTTTCGTAACCATCCGGCATGCGCATGATGAACTCGTGGGCACCGACCGCCTTGGCAGCCTCGATCACCTGTTCGCGGGTCGCGTCCGCCTTGTGGTAGCGGATGTTCTCGAACACCGTTCCCGTGAACAGGAACGGCTCCTGCAGCACCATGGCGATCTGCCGACCGAGCGATTCCTGCGTCAGGTCGCGCACGTCGTGACCGCCGACCAGAACCTGGCCCTGCTGCACGTCGTAGAAACGGTGGATCAGCGACATGCAGCTCGACTTGCCCGAACCCGTCGGGCCGACCAGCGCGACCGTTTCCCCCGGGTTCACCTTGAAGCTCACATGTTTCAGCACAGGGTGCTTGGGATTGTAGCCGAACACCACGTCCTTGAATTCGACCGAGCCGTCCATGTCCGATGTTAGGACCTTGGCGTTCGGTGCATCCTGGACATCGACCGGCACGTCCAGCACTTCGGTCAGGCGCTGGCCGGATGCCATGGCGCGCTGCATCACCGAATATTGCAGTGTCAGCGACCGGATCGGGTCGAAGAAGCGCTGGATGTAGAACAGGAAGGCGACCATGACGCCGACGTCGAGCGCCTGGTTGAGCACGCGGGCCCCGCCGACCACGACGACCAGCGCCATCGCAAGGCCGGTCAGCGAATCCACGATCGGCACCATGACCTGGGCGTATTTGGCCGCATTCAGATGGGTATTGAGATTGGCGCGGGCCTTGTCGTCATAGAGTGTGAAGTTGACGCTCTGGCGGTCCATGCTCTGGACGGCGCGCACGCCGTGGATGGCTTCGGCAAGCGCGCCGTTGGCGATCGAGTTGGTCTCATGCGCGGCCATGAACGATTTTCGCGCCCGCGGCAGCCAGAACAGGCGCACGACGAAGAGGACGGGCAGGGCGCAGAGCGTCAGCAGGCCGAGCTTGAAATCGAGCGTCAGCATGACGAACACGATGCCGAACAAAAGGGTGATATCGCCGACCGAGAGGACCGAGGTTTCGAGGAATTCCTGCATGGAATTGACGTCGCCTTGCAGGCGCGACATCAGGCGGCCAACCTCCGTCTTGTCCATCCAGGAGAGCGAGACGCGCTGCAGATGCGTGAACATCGCCTTGCGGATATCGAAGAGCACGTCTTCGGCGACACCGCCGACCAGCGTTTCCTGCGCATAGCTGGCCGCGAAATTGATGAGGATCGCCACAAGAAAGGCAACCATCGACCAGATCAAGATCGACTGGCTGTCGCTGCCAGCCTGCATGCCATGGTCGATCGCGTAACGGATGATCAGCGGGATGAGGAGCTGCATCGCCGTGAAGGTCAGCACCGCAAGCACGGCCCAATAGATCTTGGTGCGATAAGGCCGCACGAAGCCCCAGATGCGCCTGACGATGTCGCTGTCGAAGACCTTGCCGAAGATTTCCTCTTCGATGCGATGCGAGCCGACCACCGCGCGGGGCGGGCGCCTGCCGTCGTCACGAACGTCGGAGCGTTCGGTTTCCAGTTCCTCGGCCATGTATCCTCCCTCAGGCGCTGAGCGCGTCGTCGCCCGGACGTACCTGCAGATCGTAAAGCGCCTTGTAGCGGCCGCCGAGCTCCAGCAGCTCGTCATGCGTGCCGCTTTCGACGATGCGGCCCTCTTCCATGAACAGGATCCGGTCGGCATGCATCAGCGAACTCAGGCGATGGGCGACGATGATCGTCACCCGGTCGGCTGCATATCTGCGCATTGCAGTACGAATGCGCTGTTCGGTGCCGGCATCGATTGCCGCCGTCGAGTCGTCGAACACCATCACCGCCGGGCGCAGCATCAGCGCGCGGGCGATCGACAGGCGTTGGCGCTGGCCGCCGGAGAGCGAGACGCCGCGTTCGCCGACGACGGTGCCGTAACCGGTCGGCAGCCCGAGCACGTAATTGTGGAGCTGGGCGCTTTCGCTGGCGCGCTCGATGCGGCCTTCCTTGGCCCAGGGGTCGCCATAGGCGATGTTGTTCTCGATTGTCGTCGTGAACAGGAAGCTGTCCTGCTGGACCACGGCCACAGACCGGCGCAGCGACTGCAGCGTGGTGTGGCGAATGTCCTGGCCGTCGATGGTGATCCTGCCGCCCGTCACATCGTAGAAACGCGGGATCAGGTGCGCCATGGTCGATTTGCCGCTGCCGGGCGGCCCGACGATGCCGATCGTCTCGCCGCGCTTGGCCTCGAAGGACACGCCGGTCAGGACCTGATGTTTCTCGGCGCCCGGATAGGCGAAGTCGGCATTCTCGAACCGCAGCGTGCCTTCGGTGACTTTCAGCTCCTTGGCGCCCTTCTCGTCCTTGATGGCAATATCGAGGTCGAGCAGTTCGAACAGGCGCGCGCCGCAGGTGGAGGCGCGGGCAAAGGCGTTGACCATCAGGCCGAGTTGGCGAACCGGCATCTGCAGGATGGTCATGAAGGTGAGGAAGGAGGTGAGCGTGCCGACGGTCATCTCGCCGGCCATCACCTTGGTGCCGCCGACCCAGAGAACCAGGCCCATGGAGGCGAAGAAGGACAGTGTCATGGCGCTGGTATTGGCGACGCGGATGCCGACGCGCTGATGTGCCAGCGAGACGGCGCTCTTCGACGCCACCTCGAACTTGTCGAGCTCGTGGTCCTGGGCGGCGAAGGCACGCACGACACGGATGCCGCCGAGGTTTTCCTCCATCACGCGGGTCAGAACCGAAAGCCGTTCCTGGAGGTCGAGCCAGGTGGCGCGCAGCCGGAGCTGGGTCACCGACGACCGCCAGCCGACGAACGGCACGAAGCTCAGGGCCAGCAGTCCGAGCACCACGTCCGTCGACAGCAGAAGATAGGCTCCGATGCCGATCAGCACGGTCAGGAGAACCATGCGCACCAGCGCGGTCGAGAAATACATGCGCACGCCTTCGAGATCGAGAAGCCCGACGGTGATCAGGTCGCCGGAATGCATGCTGTCGTGGAAACTGAAGGAGAGCCGCTGGATCTTCTCGTAACAGGCAAGCCGGAGGCGGTAGCCCATATGATGGCCGACCGCCTCGCTGAAATAGTTCTGGAACAGGGTGAAGATGCCGCGCAGCACGCTGGCGCCGAGCAGGAGCAGTGCTGTCGTTAGCAGCGCATCCTGTGCCGCCTGGCCGGCATCGCCGCCGGTCAGCGCCACCTGCGTGTGGTCCACCGCCTGACCGAGAAGCCGCGGGATCATCAGCTGAAAGCTGGAGGCGATCAGGGTCGCGCCGATCGCGAAGCTCGATTGCCACGGATGACGGAAGGCCATGACGGTAATGCGGGTCAATATGGAGAAGCCTTTGCCCCAACCTGCCGCATTCACCAGCGCCAACGAAGCCGACGGCTTCGCGACGCGAACTGTTGCATCGCTGCTCACGGGTTTATTCCAAAATGAATTACAGAGCCGGAAAAATATCCGGAAAGACGGCCATTATGAGATGAAGATTCGGGACCTTTATCTAGCCTGCATACTGACGCTGATCAGTCAACCGATTTGGACCGAAAACGGAGCCGCCTGTGATGATTTTTTGACCTGTGTGTCGCCTGAATTTTCGGCAACGAGCCTGTCGGTATTCCAATGCCTGAGCATGCGGATGCGGGAGGGAGAATGCCCATCAGGATGTTGACCGCGCTTTCTTTTGTCTCCGTGCATATCGCAAGGTCAGTTCCTGCCTGATATCGTCGCGCCATAACTGACAAGAAAGGTTTGGCTTTCGCATGACCAGCGGCCTGCATCACATCACCGCCATCACCCGCAAGATCCAGGCGAATGTCGATTTCTACACGGGCTTTCTGGGCCTGCGGCTCGTCAAGCGGACGGCCGGCTTCGAAGATGCTCGCCAGCTGCATCTGTTCTACGGCGATGGCGCGGCGACACCCGGTTCGCTGGTGACCTTTCTTGCCTGGGAAGATGGCTCGCTCGGGCGTGTCGGGCATGGCGCGCCGAGCGAGACCGGTTTCGCGATTGCGCCCGACGCGATCGGTTTCTGGCTGACGCGGGCGCTGCAGTTCAACGTCAAACTTTCCGGCCCGGCCCAGGAGTTCGGCGAACCGGTGCTGCGCCTGACCGACCCCGACGGCATCATCGTCAAGCTCGTCGGCGTCGAGGACACGACGCCCTGGGTCTGGTGGAGCGGCGGCGGCATAACCGAGGCGGATGCGATCCGAAAACTCCACGGCGCGACGATCCTTTCCGAAAAGCCGGAGCAGACGGCGGAATTTCTAACACGGCACATGGGCCTCAGGCTCGGGCCGAAGGAGGGCAATATCCAGCGGCTGATGTCGGATGCGCGAGATATCGTTGATGTCCGCGACGCCGGCGGTTTCTGGACTGCTGCACCCGGCACCGGCACGATCGACCATATCGCGTTTCGCGCCGTCGATCGGCCCGAGGTCGAGGCGGTGCATGCGAAATTGCTGGTGGAGGACGCCGGCGAGATGAACATGCATGACCGGCATTATTTCCACTCGCTCTACGTCCGCGAGCCGTCCGGCACGCTGATCGAACTGGCGACGGACGGGCCGGGTTTCATGGCGGACGAGCCGATTGAAACGCTGGGGTCCGAGTTGTTTATCCCGACGCATTTCAAGGAAGACCACGATGTCCTGCGGGTCATGCTGCCGCAGTTCGGCCTGCCGGGGGAGGAGCGCATCATTTATCGCGACCTGCCTTTCGTGCACCGCATCCACATGCCGGAGAGCTGGGATGGTTCGACGCTGGTGCTGCTGCACGGCAGCGGCGGCAATGAGACGACCATGCTGCCCTTCGGACGCAAGGCCGCTCCAAACGCCATGCTGATCGGGGTGCGGGGGCGATCGACGGACGAGGGGCACCCGCGATATTTTCGTCGTTTCACGGAGACGACGTTCGATCAGAAGGAGATCGTCTCGGAAGCAGACGCGTTCGTCGCCTTCGTGGAGGAACTCGGTCCGGCCTATGGCGTCGATCCGGCGCGGATGGCCTTTGCCGGCTGGTCCAACGGCGGCAACATGATCGGCGCGGTGATGCAGCTTCATCCGGGCCTGATCCGCAAAGCGGTGCTGCTGCGGTCGATGAACTGCCTGGAAGATCGGCCGGCAGTCGATCTTTCCAGTACGCATGTCCTGTCGCTCAGCGCGACCGACGATTTTTACGGTTCGCTGGCCCGGGAACTCGAAGAGCGGCTTATCGCTGGCGGAGCGGAACTTACCGCCAGGACGCTCGATGCCAACCACGGGATCGGCACCGAGGACGAGATGATCGCCCGTGACTGGCTGATCGAAAATGGCTTCTAACTAGTCGCCGTAATGCAGAGCGATGGCATCAACCGCAGCGGATATGTCTGCCTTGAACCCACGCCTTCGAAGCGCCATGCCATAGGCCGTCAGGTTGCCGAGCACGATATCGAAACGGGCGCGCTGGCCGGTATGGTTGAGCCGGATCAGCCGTTCGGCGCCGGGGCCGACGCCGGCCGAAAGCTCGATGCCGCGCGGGGCGACGGAGAGAACGGCGGTTGGGTCGGCTGCGGCCGGAAGCCTGGCCGTCGTCACCAGGTTCGAACCATGCAAGGCATCGATCCAGAGTTCGCCGCCCATCGCGGCAAGTGCCGCACGGGTCGCTCGGGCGGCGCGGACATGGCGGGCGACAATCGCATCGATGCCTTCCGTCTCGACGCGATTGAGGGCGGCTTCGAGCGCAAAGAATTCGAGGGGAGCGGTGGTGCCGGAAAGCGCACCGCGGCCGGTTTCGAGCCAGGCTTTCTGGTCGAGAAGCGAGAGAATCGAATCCCTTGGCGCCCCTTGTTCAGAAATCAGTTTCCAGGCGGCAGGGCTGACGGAAAGCGCCGAAACCCCGGCGGGTCCCGCCAGCGCTTTCTGCGGTCCGATAACGGCGATGTCGATGCCGAGTTCGTCGATGCCAAGTGCATGGCCGCCGATCGAGGCGACCGCGTCCACCACCGTGACGATGCCGCGGGAACGCGCGAGCGCTATGATCTCCTCCAGCGGGTTGCGGATGCCGCTTGCCGATTCCGCATGGACGATGGCCAGGACCTTGATGTCCGGATGCGCATTCAGCGCCGCCTCGACCGCTTCCAGTCCGATCGGGCGGGCGGGTTCTGCAGCGAGGTCGACGACCTCGGCGCCGCCGCGCCGGAGCCAGGTGCCGAACCATCCGCCATACATGCTGGTGACGATGTTGATCGCCTTCAGGCCGGGTCGGGCGAGGCTGAGGGCGGCCGCTTCCAGCGCGACGACCGCTTCCGCCTGGATCAGCAGCACGTCGTTGCGGGTCTTCAGGATTCTGGCGATCCGGTCGGCGATCGCAGCGTAACGCACAGCGGGAAAGGATGGCGCGTCGTTCAGCGGGTTCCAGCGGTCAAACGTCATGGGAGGGTCCTTCCGTTGGTTCTGTCAAAAGTCGCGGTACAGCGTTGATCAGCGCCTTGGCTGCAGGCGATTGCGGGTTTTCGATCACCTGCCGCATCGGCCCGATCTCGGTGAGCCGCCCGGTTTCCATGACGGCGATCCGGTGCGAGACGGCGCGCAGGACGGCGAGATCGTGCGAGACGAAAAGATAGCTGATGCCGCGCTCTTCTTGTAGCTCGACCAGCAGTTCGAGGATCTTGCCGCGGATCGAGACGTCCAGCGCCGATACTGCCTCGTCGAGCACGATCAGCGATGGTTTTGTGGCGATGGCACGGGCAATGGCGATACGCTGTCGCTGGCCGCCGGAAACCTCGCGGATCGATCGTTCGCCATAACTTGCCGGCAGGCCGACGCGGTCGAGAAGTGCTGCTATCTCCCTCGTTCGCTCGGCTTTCGGCGCGATGTTGTGGATGCGGAGCGGATCGTCCAGCACCGAGGCGACGGTCGCGCGCGGATTGAAGGCGCCGAGCACATCCTGAAACACCATCTGCATCCTGGCGCGGCGATGGCGGAGATTGGCGCCGGACAGCGAGAGCCAGTCGTCGCCCTCAAATCGGATGGCGCCGGCATCGGCCGGCAGCAGTCGCATCAGGATGCGGGCGAGGGTGGATTTTCCGCTGCCCGAGGCGCCGACGAGGCCCAGCGTCTCACCGGGTCCCAGCGTCAACGAAACATCGCTGACCGCCGCGACTTCACGGCCACCGGACGAAAAACGCTTCGAGAGGTTTTCGATCGTAAGCAGGGTCACGGCGTGGCCTCCCGGATGAGCGGAGGCGTCGTGAGGTCGCGATGGCTGGCGATCAGCGTCTTTGTGTAGGTCTCTTTGGGGGAGGCAAGGACATGTCCGGTCTGGCCCGATTCTACCAACCTGCCGTCCTTGAAGATTGCCACCCGGTTCGCAAAACCTGAAGCCAGCGCGATGTCGTGGGTGATGAAGATCAGCGTCATGCCGGCCTCACGAACCAGTTCGTCGAGCAGCGAGACGATCTCGGCCTGCACGACCATGTCGAGCGCGCTGGTCGCCTCGTCGGCGATCAGGAAGCCCGGTTTGGCGGAGAGAGCGGCCGCGATTGCAACGCGCTGCCGTTGGCCGCCGGAAAGCTGGTGCGGAAAAGCTTTCATCACCTTGTCCGGCTCCGGAATGCGTACTCGCTCCAGCATTTTTAGCACGCGGGCATAAGCCTCTTTCCACGACAGGCCGAGATGCCGGCGGGCACCTTCGGCCACCTGTTCGCCGACGCTGAGCACCGGGTTGAGGCTGGAGGATGGGTCCTGGAAAACGAAGCCGAGATCGCGGCCGGGCAAAGGCGGCAGGCCGGAGGACCATCGCATCTCGCCCGCCAGCCGGGCACCCGGCGGCAAGAGTCCGGCAAGGGCTCGCGCGAGCGTGCTTTTACCGGAACCGCTTTCGCCGATGATCGCCAGCCGCTCGCCGGCGACGATGTCGAGGTTGAGATGATCCAGCGCCGGCAGCGTCTGGCCACGATAGGTGACCGAGAGGTTGCTGATCTCGCACAGCGTGCTCATGGCTCCAGCCTCCGGCCGCCAAGCGCCTTGGTGAGGCCTTCGCTGAAGAGGTAGACGCCGACCACCGTGACCACCAGCGCGATGCCCGGGAAGATCGACAGCGACGGCGAGGAGCGCAGGATGTTGCGGCCCTCTGCTATCATCGAACCCCAGGTGACGACGTTCGGATCGCCGAGACCGAGGAAGGAAAGGGCGGCTTCGGTGAGGATCGCCGCCGCGACGATGATCGCGGACAGCGCCAGAACGGGTGGCAGGGCGTTGGGCAGGATTTCCCGGAAGGCGATTTCTGCGGGATGCATGCCGATCACCCGCGCGGAGGCAACATAATCCCGCTCGCGGATGGAAAGCACTTGCGCTCGTGTCAGCCGCGCCGGATCGGCCCAGGCGCCGAGCGCGATCGCCAGCACCACGACCGGCACCGAGGCGCCGATGACGCTGACGAAGGCGAGCGCCAGCAGGAAGCTTGGGACGATCTGGAAGGCATC
>NZ_JALBGW010000037.1:0-35090 GCF_023006485.1 Neorhizobium sp. BETTINA12A | reverse complement strand
ATCGACCGGCTGCCGCCCGCACCCGTTGCCGCGTCGAGAAGGCCGGCGGTTCCAAGCGCTTTGACGATCGCGCGGCAGGCGCCGTCCGTATCAGAATGATCGATATGGCTGAGCGCGCCTGAAGCCGCGAAGGCATCCAGTTTTTCAGCGAGCGCCTTGTGGCTCTCGTCGAAGAAAGGCCAGTCGAGGAAATCGCGTGCCGGCCCTTTGAGCGTCGTGGGGTTGGCCATCAGTCGCCCTCGAAGACCGGCTTGCGCTTTTCGGCAAAAGCCTCGAAGGCGCGGCGGAAGTCCTTGGTCGCCATGCAGATCGCCTGGGCCTGGGCTTCGGATTCGATCATCTCTTCGATGCCCATCGCCCATTCCTGGTTCAGCATGGTCTTGGTCATCGTATGTGCGAACCACGGACCATCGGCCAGCGAATGCGCGAGCTTGACGGCCTCTGCCTCGAGAACGTCACCAGGATGGATGGTATTGAAGAAGCCCCAGGCTTCGCCTTCTCGGGCGTTCATCGTGCGGCCGGTGAAGAGCAGTTCGGCGGCGCGGCCCTGGCCGATGATGCGCGGCAGGATCCCGCAGGCCCCCATGTCGGCTCCCGCAAGGCCGACGCGGGTGAAGAGGAAGGCGGTCTTGGTTTCGGGCGTTGCCAGCCGCATGTCGGAAGCCATGGCGAGGATTGCGCCCGCTCCCATGCAGATGCCGTCGACCGCAGCCACGATCGGCTGCGGGCATTTCTTCATCGCCTTGACGAGATCGCCGGTCATGCGGGTGAAGGCGAGCAGGTCCGGCATCGCCATATGGGTCAGCGGCTCGATGATTTCGAACACGTCGCCGCCGGAGGAGAAATTGCCGCCGGCGCCGGTCAGGACGATCGAGCGGATATCGGAGGCGTAGACGAGATCGCGAAAAAGATCGCGCAATTCCGCATAGCTTTCGAAGGTCAGCGGGTTCTTGCGCTCCGGACGATTGAGGCGAACCGTCCCGACGCGGCCGTTTTCGCTCACTTCCCAGAGGAAATGTTTCGGCTGGTAGTCGCGAAAACTGTGCTTCATGTCCTTCATCACGTCACTCATGTCTTGTCTCCTCTCCTTTTCATCGACCGTCCCTTTCCGGGCGGCAGGACCTCTCCCGCGTCAGTCGTTGGCGGAGGGCGGCAGGAAATCCACCTCGTGCGCGGCGGAAACCTTCACGATCTCCTCCACGTCGGTCATTTCGTGCAACTGTTCGAAAAGCTGTTGGAGCTTGCCGGACGGAGAGACCCAGAAGAGCGCCCGGCAGGGCTTGTCGGACTTGTTGAAGTAACCGTGAGGGATGCCGCGCGGCATGCGCACCAGATCTCCGGCCTTCGCCTTGACCCACTGGCCGTCGAGCTTCAGATCGAGTTCGCCCTCCTGCACGAGGATGAATTCGTCCTGGGTCGGGTGGACGTGCACAGGCACGAACTGTCCCGGTAGACTGTTGGTTTCAAAGGCAAAGGTGTCGTCGCAGACCGCCTTTGGGAAATAGACCTGGCCGAGGATATTCCAGCTGGTGCCGTTATATCCGCTACCATTCTCGGTTATGCCCTTTTCCAGTTGCATCTTGATCTCCCGGTTTCGTTCCCTGGTTCATGCCGAGGCCGACTAGCCTGCCATGACTTCTCCCCCGGCAACCGCGATTGCCTGTCCGTTGATCGAAGCCGCTCCGGGCGATGCCAGCCACAGAACCGTGTCCGCGACTTCCTCCGGCTTCACCAGCCGCCCCTGCGGGTTGTTCTTGGTAAATTCTTGTCGCGCCTGCTCTTCCGTCCGTCCGGTCTTTGCGATGATCGTCTCGATGGAGCGGGCGATCAGCGGCGTGTCCGTGAAGCCAGGGCAGACGGCGTTGACGGTGATGCCGGTCCTGGCGAGCTCCAGCGCCAGCGAGCGGGTGAGGCCGACGACGCCATGTTTGGCGGCCACGTAGGCCGAGACGTAGGCATAACCGGTGAGCCCCGCAGTCGAGGCGATATTGATGATGCGGGCGCCTGACCCAAAAGCCTTGAGATCCGGCAGTACGGCCTGGGTCACGAGAAATACGCCGGTGAGGTCCACCGACATGACGCGGTTCCACATCTCCAGCGAGGTTTTTTCAAAGGGCGCGCTCGGGCCCTCGCCGGCATTGTTGACGAGGATATCGACAGGACCGAACGCGGCTCGCGCCGTCTTCAGGCCATTGTGGATGGCCATCTCGTCGGTGACGTCGAAACCGTCCGCGACGCAGACCTTGTCCCTGCCAAGCGTTGCGGCAAGTGCCTCCAGAGGTTCGGCTCGTCGGCCGGCGAGGGTGACCAGCGCACCGGCTTCCACCAGCGCCATCGCGATCGCCGCGCCGATGCCCGAGCCCGCACCGGTGACGAGGGCGTGACGGTCGGCAAGTCTGGCACTGGCAAGTCTGGCTGAGGGCGCTTCGCTCATGATGCGTTCCTTATTTCGCCGCCGCCGGGCCGACAGCCGGAGGGGCAACGGCGGCCGCAGCACGTGCGAGGTTGGTCTCGTATTGCGCCTTGCCGGAATAATACTGTTTTGGCCAGGGAATGTCCGTCAAGCCGATCTTGGCCGCCTCGTGAAGAACCCAAGCCGGATCCGCGAGATGCGGGCGGGCGACGGCGCAGAGATCGGCGCGGCCGGCGGCAATGATCGAGTTCGCGTGATCGGCCTCCGAAATCGCGCCGACGGCGATGGTCGGGATACCGATCTCGTTGCGGATCTTGTCGGAGAATGGTGTCTGGAAAAGGCGGCCATAGACCGGCTTTTCTTCCTTCCACACCTGGCCGGACGAGCAGTCGATGAGGTCGGCACCGGCATCCTTGAACATCTGCGCGTAGATCGCCGCGTCTTCGGGCGTGTTTCCGCCCTCGAACCAGTCATGGCAGGAGAGACGCACGGAAATCGGCTTGTTGTGCGGCCAGACGTCGCGGATCGCCTTGAAGACTTCCAGCGGATAACGCGCGCGGTTCTCGTGGCTGCCGCCGTATTCGTCGGTGCGGATGTTGGTGAGCGGCGAAAGGAAGCTCGACAGAAGATAACCGTGGGCGCAGTGAAGTTCCAACCAGTCGGCGCCGGCTTCTGCCGCGAACTTTGCGGAGCGCACATGGTCGGCGATGACACGATCCATGTCGGCGCGGTCCATCGCCTTCGGAACCTGGCTGGTCTTGAGGTAGGGGAGTGCCGAAGCGGAGATCAGCGGCCAGCCACCTTCTTCGACCGGCTGGTCGATGCCTTCCCAGGCGACCTTGGTCGAACCCTTGCGGCCGGCGTGTCCCAGTTGGATGCCGACCTTGGCGGTGGAATTGTCATGCACGAAGGTGACGAAGCGTTTCCAGGCGGCCGCCTGCTCCTCGTTCCAGAGGCCGAGGCAGCCGGGAGTGATGCGGGCATCCGGCGAGACGCAGGTCATTTCCCCAAACACGAGGCCGGCGCCGCCCAGCGCACGGGAGCCGAGGTGGACCAGATGGAAATCGTCCAGCAACCCGTCCTTGGCAGAGTACATGGCCATTGGCGACATGACGATGCGGTTCGGCAGATGGGTTTCGCGCAGCGAATAGGGCGTGAACATCGGCGGCAGGGTGCGGCCGTTGCCGGTCACCTCGATGCCGTTTTTCCTGGCGAACCAGCGCTCGTAACCTTCAAGCCATTTTGGGTCGCGCAGCCGGAGATTCTCGTGGCTGATACGTTGCGAGCGCGTCAGCATGGAATACATGAACTGTTCCGGCTCCAGCGTATCGGCATAACGCTGGCCGACCACTTCGAACCATTCCATGGCGTTGCGGGCGGCATTCTGGATGCGGGCGACGTCGACGCGGCGGATTTCCTCGTAGGTTTTGAGGACTTCCGGGATCTTGTCCTTGGAATGGCCGAGCTTGTTGAACTGGTTGCTGAGCTCGATCGCATCGTCGATGGCGAGCTTGGTACCGGAACCGATCGCAAAATGGGCGGTATGGGCGGCATCACCCATCAGCACGACATGCGAATTGCCGTTGAAATGGCTCCACTTGCCGCAGATCAGGCGGTTGAAGTTCAGCCAGGCGCTGCCGCGCAGATGCCGGGCATTGGTCATCAGCTCGGAGCCTTCGAGGACTTCCGAGAACAGGTCCTGGCAGAAATCGATCGAGCCCTGCTGGTCCATCTGACCAAGGCCGTGCTTTTCGTAAGCTTCTTCCGTCGTTTCGACGATGAAGGTCGAGGTCTTGTCGTCGAACTTGTAGATATGGGCCTGAAACCAGCCGTGATCCGTCTTGCGGAAATCGAAGGTGAAGGCGTCGAACAGCTTGTTTGTGCCGAGCCAGATATAGCGGTTCGGACGCACGACGAGGTCCGGTTCGAAGACCTCCGGATAACGGTTGCGGATCTTCGAGTTGAAGCCGTCCGAGGCAATGATCAGGTCCGCATCCGGATAATCGACATCGCCATTGGAATCGGTTTCAAAAACAAGCTCGACGCCGAGCGCCTCGCAGCGGCGCTGTAGGATGTTCAAGAGCTTCTTGCGGCCGATGCCGACAAAGCCGTGGCCGGAGGTGCGCTGGCGTGTGCCCTTGAACAGCAGCTCGATATCGTCCCAGTGATTGAAGGCGTCCTCGATTTCGGCCGCGCTCTCCGGGTCCCAGGCCTTCATCGATACCATGGTGGCGTCGGAGAAGACGACGCCCCAGCCGAACGTGTCGTAAGGCTTGTTGCGTTCGACGACGGAAATGGAATGCTCGGGATGCAGCTTCTTCATCAGGAGCGCGAAATAGAGACCGGCCGGGCCGCCACCGATACAGACGATGCGCATATCCAAGTCCTCCTGATGTTCAGTCGCTCATTATTTTAAGTTTAAACTATATGGCGTTTGATCGACCCGTCAAGCGGATTTGCGGCGGCTCCGGCAGTTTTCATGCTGGATCGGCCAAATAATATGCATTAGCATATATAATGATACCTGTTGCGCGCTCCTCTGTCCTGCTCGATGTTCGAATGAAGCAAGACTTGCCGTTCCGCCGGCATTTGTGAATTGACAAATGGCCGGCGCCAAAAATATGCTTTTGCAAATGATTATGGATTGAAGCCGACAAGGCGAAGGGGAACTGCCATGGCCGAGCGATCTTTTGCGCGCGAAGTCGAGGATCTCAAGCTTGGGGAAGGCGAGATTTTTCGTGGGGAAGGCATTCTCGCCATCACCAAGGCGCTGCTGCAATCCGGCGTTTCCTATGTCGGCGGCTATCAGGGCTCCCCGATCTCGCATCTGATGGACGTATTGGCTGACGCCAAGGACATCATGGAGGATCTCGGGGTCCATTTCGAGACCTCGGCTTCTGAAGCCGCAGCGGCGGCGATGCTCTCGGCCTCGGTCATGTATCCGGTGCGCGGCGCTGTGACCTGGAAATCCACGGCTGGCACCAATGTCGCGTCGGACGCGCTCTCCAACCTTTCTTCCGGCGGCGTCAATGGTGGCGCGCTGATCATTCTCGGCGAAGACTTTGGCGAAGGTTCGTCGATCATGCAGGAGCGCAGCCATGCGTTCGCGATGAAATCGCAGATGTGGCTTCTCGACCCGCGGCCGAACCTGCCGTCGATGGTCCAGGCGGTCGAGGACGGTTTTCAGCTTTCCGAAGCGTCGAATACACCGGTCATGCTGGAAGTGCGCATCCGTGCCTGCCATGTGCATGGCCAGTTCGTTGCCAAGGATAACCAGCGGCCAAAATTCACGCTGCGCCAGGCGCTCGAAAACCCGGTCCGCGACGTTAACCGCATCGTCCTGCCGCCGGCGAATTTCGGGCAAGAGAAAGACAAGCTGGAGCGCCGCTGGCCGGCGGCCGTCAACTTCATCAAGGAGAAGAAGCTCAACGAGCATTTCGGCCCCGAAGAAGGCGAGATCGGCATCATTACGCTCGGCGGTCTCTATAATGGCGTCATGCGCGGCCTGCAGCAGCTTGGCCTTGCGGATGTCTACGGCAATTCGTCGGTGCCGATCTACGTGATGAACGTTGCCTATCCGACGATCGACGACGAAGTGGTCGATTTCTGTCTCGGCAAGAAGGCCGTGATCATGGTGGAAGAGGGCGCGCCGGAATATGTCGAGCAGACGCTCCATACGCTGATGCGCCGCCGCGATATCCAGACGCGCCTGCACGGCAAGGACATCCTGCCGCTTGGCGGTGAATATACCGCGCCAGTGATGATGAAGGGGCTGAAGACCTTCATCGAGATGTACGATCGCCTGCTGCTCGGCAACCAGCCGCCGGTGCCGGATCCGAGCGATGTCCTCAACGATCCGAAGGTGAAGGCTCTGGCCGAAGTCGTGCCACAGCGTCCCGCCGGTTTCTGCACCGGCTGCCCGGAGCGACCGATCTTTGCGGCCATGAAGCTGGTTGAAAAGGAACTCGGCGAACACCACGTCTCGGCGGATATCGGCTGTCACCTGTTCTCGATCCTGCCGCCCTTCAATATCGGCGGCACGACGATGGGCTACGGTCTTGGTCCTGCTTCCGCTTCCGCCTTCAATGTCGAGGCGGACAAGCGCTCGATCGCGGTCATGGGCGATGGCGGTTTCTGGCACAACGGCCTGGCAACCTCGGTCGGCAATGCGGTGTTCAACAAACAGGACGGCGTCATCCTCGTCGTCGACAACTTCTATTCCGCGGCGACCGGTGGGCAGGACATTCTCTCCTCCCGCGCCATCAACCCGAACCGCAAGACCAACAATTCGATCGTCAATGCGGTGAAGGGCATCGGGGCCACCTGGGTGCGCCAGATCGACCGCACCTATGACGTCGCCAAGATGCGCGACACGCTGAAGGAAGCGCTGACGAGCAAGGAAAAAGGCCCGAAGATCATCGTCGCCTCTTCCGAATGTATGCTGAACAAGCAGCGCCGCGTGAAGCCGCAGTTCAATCAGGCGGTCAAGGACGGCAAGCGCATGGTGAAGGAGCGCTTCGGGGTGGACGAGGACGTCTGCACCGGCGATCACGCCTGCATCCGGCTTTCCGGCTGCCCGTCGCTATCGGTGAAGCATACGGATGATCCGCTGAAGGACGATCCGGTCGCGGCGATCGACAACAGCTGCGTCGGCTGCGGCAATTGCGGTGAGGTTTCGGAAGCCGCCGTTCTCTGTCCGTCGTTCTATCGCGCCGATATCATCCACAATCCGACCGGCTGGGACAAGTTCCTCTCGAAATTCCGTAGCTCGGTGATCGGCTGGCTGCAGGCCCGCCGTGCCGCCGGCCGCGTCGTTTTTGCAGAGGTTTGATCGATGAACGAGACCGTGAACCTCAAGACGCTCCATGCTTCCGACAAGCCGCTGACGTTGGCGATCATGGCCATGGGCGGCCAGGGCGGCGGCGTGCTGGCCGATTGGATCGTCGGCCTTGCCGAAGAGCAGGACTGGATGGCGCAGTCGACATCGGTGCCGGGCGTTGCCCAGCGCACCGGCGCGACGATCTATTACATCGAGATGCTGCCCGCCCGCCACGGCGTGTCGCCGATCTTCTCGCTGATGCCGACGCCGGGCGATGTGGATGTCGTGCTGGCCGCCGAACTGATGGAAGCCGGACGCTCCGTGCTGCGCGGTCTGGTGACGCCGGACAAGACCACGCTGATCGCCTCGACGCACCGTTCTTTCGCCGTCGGCGAGAAGGAGAGGCCGGGCGATGGCATCGGTGACCCGACCGTGGTGGTCGGCGCAACCGATTTCGCCGCCAGGCGCACCATCGCCTTCGACATGGATACGCTGGCGACGAAAAACGGCAGCGTGATTTCCGCCTCGATGTTCGGCGCACTTGCGGCAGCCGACGTGCTGCCCTTCCCGAAGGAAGCCTTCGAGGCGGTAATTCGCGGCGGCGGCAAGGGCATCGAACCCAGCCTCAGGGCTTTCAATGCCGCCTACGAGCGGGCGAAAACCAAGCCGCGCGACGAAGTGGTCGCGATGGCGCCGAAGCGTTTCGATACGATGCCGGAAACCGCTGGCCATCCGGATCTCGACCGGCTGGTGCACCGCCTGCGCGCCGAATTCCCCGAGGTCGCCTGGCCGCTGCTGTTTGCGGGCGTCAAGAAGCTCACGGATTTCCAGGATCCGGCCTATGCCGGCGAATATCTCGATCGGGTTGGCAAACTTCATGCCCTCGATCGTGCCAATGGCGGCGGCGAGCACGATTATGCTTTCACCGTCCAGTCGGCGAAATACGTCGCCGTCGCCATGGCCTATGACGATGTCATCCGCGTCGCGGACCTCAAGACCCGTGGCACCCGCTTCAATCGGGTCGCCAGGGAGGTCGGCGTCAAGCAGGACCAAATCCTCTACATGACCGAATACATGCATCCGCGCATGGAAGAGGTCGTGGGAACCATGCCGAAGCGGCTCGGTCTCTGGGTCGAAAACCGCCCGAAGGTCTTTGCCTGGCTCGATCGCCGCATCAACAAGGGCCGTCGCGTGCAGACCGGCACGCTCTTCTGGTTCCTGACGCTTTATACGCTGGCAGCGTTGCGGCGCACCCGCCGTGGCACGCTCCGGCACTTGCGCGAGACCGAACACCGTGAGGCCTGGCTCAATACCGCGATGTCGCTTCTTCCGAGAAATTACGATCTCGCGGTCGAGGTGATCAACAACCGCCGCCTGGTGAATGGTTATTCCGACACCCATGCGCGTGGGCTTTCGAAGTTCGACCGGGTGATGTCGGCGCTGACGACCTTGGCGGACCGCGAAGACGGTGCTGCCTGGATGAAGCGCCTGCGCCAGGCAGCTCTTCTGGACGAAAGCGGCATTGCTCTCGACGGCGCGTTGAAGACGGTCTCTACGCTTTAGGTTTTAAGGATAAAGACACATTATAGCCGCGATCCCGTTGCTTTTGCTGCGTATCTGACCGAAGTCTAGACACCCAGTTTTTGCAAGTACCGGCAGCCCACATGGAATCCACGGATCGTCAGCCAAGTCGCTTTCGAGACATTCTTGAGACGTACCGTCCTTACCTCATCGCCGTTGCGGCGCTGGCGGTTTTCGCGTTCACGACTTTTGCAATCTACAACCTCACGACCGAGGTCAGCTATGACGATGTTATCGAGGCGCTCGCCAACACGCGTTTATCCTCGATCGGCCTTGCGGTTTTCTTCACGGCCCTGAGCTTCGCGGCACTGGTCGGATACGACGTGAACGCGATTACCTATATCGGCCGTTCCTTGCCGTTCGTGCCTGTCGCGATAACGGCCTTCAGTGCTTACGCGGTCGGCAACACGGCCGGTTTTGGAGCGCTCAGCGGCGGGGCCATCCGGTTCCGCGCCTATTCGCGCCTGGGGCTTTCGCCGGACGATATCGGTCGCGTCATCGCATTCGTGACACTTGCCTTCGGCATCGGGCTTCTGGCGGTCACGGCGCTCGCATCGCTGGTCACCGCGCCGAGGATCGGCGCCCTCCTCGATATCGACGGTGATTGGGTGCGCGCCGGTGCAATCGTGATCATCATCGTGCTCACTGCGGTTCTGATCCTCGGGCGGGACGGACGAACGGTCTCGGTCGGAAGCTTGAGCATCCGTCTGCCGGATAGCCGCACGTCCTCACAGCAGTTCCTGATCACCGCGCTCGACATCGCCGCCTCGGCCTCGGTTCTCTACGTGCTCCTGCCGCAGACGGAAATTGGCTGGCCATCCTTCCTGGCGATCTATGCGACCGCCGTGGGCCTGGGTGTCCTCAGCCATGTGCCAGCCGGTCTCGGCGTCTTCGAGACGGTGATCGTAGCGGCACTCGGCAATCGGGTCAGCCTTGACGAAGTGCTCGGCAGTCTCGTTCTCTACCGCGTTATCTATCACGTCCTGCCGCTGCTCATCGCCACGCTGATGGTGATTGGCATCGAAGTTCGCCAGCTAGCCCATCATCCCGTTGCCTCGACGCTTCGCAAGCTCGAATTTCGTCTCGCGCCGCCGCTTCTGGCGACGTTCTCGATGATCGCCGGCGCAATGCTGATCTTCTCGAGCGTGACGCCGACACCGGATTTCGATATCAATTTCCTCGGGAACTACCTGCCGCTGCCGGTGTTCGAAGGCGCGCATTTCCTTTCCAGCATTCTAGGCCTGCTGCTGTTCATCACGGCCCGCGGCATTGGCCAGCGGCTGGACGGTGCGTGGTGGGCCGCCATGGTCTGCACCGCCTTGGCACTGGTTTTGGCCTTCATGCGGGCGCTCGCGCTTTTCGAGGCATCGTTCCTGGTTATCCTGCTGATCGGCCTGTTCCTCAGCGCCCGGCAGTTCAAGCGCCGGGCATCGCTGTTCGGGCAGGTGCTGTCGCCGAGCTGGATCGCCGCCATGCTCATCGTCGTCGCCGCCGCGATCACGGTACTGCTTTTCGTCTATCGCGAAGTGGACTACAGCCGCGAACTCTGGTGGCAGTTCGAATTTTCCGAGGAAGCGCCGCGCGGCTTGCGCGCAGTCCTTGGCCTTGCGATTTTCGCGGCCACAATCTCCCTGTTCAGTCTTTTGCGGCCGGCGGCCCGACGTTCGGCTCTGTCCACAGCGGACGATCTGGAGCGGGCAATCCGGCTCGTCATGGCTCACGACAATGCGGACGCCAACCTTGTGCGGATGGGCGACAAGCGGCTGATGTTCTCCGAGAGCGGCAATGCCTTCCTCATGTACGGCATCCAGGGGCGCTCCTGGATTGCGCTTTTCGATCCGGTCGGACCGCAGGAGGAGATGGCGGATCTCGTTTGGCGTTTCGTCGAGGAAGCTCGCGCCCAGGGTGGTCGCGCCGTGCTCTATCAGATTTCGCCCGGCCTTCTTTCTCATTGCGCCGATGCTGGGCTGAGGGCCTTCAAGCTCGGTGAATTGGCGATCGTCGACCTGTCCCGCTTCGACCTCAAGGGCAGTCGGCTGGCCGGGCTTCGCCAAGCCGTCAACAAGGGTGCACGCGAAGGGCTGGAGTTTTCCGTCATCGAGCGGCCGGACGTGATGGCGCATGTCGAAGAACTCCGGCGCGTGTCGGATGCCTGGCTGGAAGATCACAATACCCGTGAGAAGACTTTTTCGCTCGGCGCTTTCCGGGATGATTATGTCAGCGCCCAGCCGGTCGCGATCCTCAGGAAGGACGGCCACATCGTCGCTTTCGCGACGCTGTCGCTCACCGATACGAAGCAAGAAGGTACCGTCGACTTGATGCGCTTCATGCCGGATGCGCCGAAAGGCTCGATGGATTTCCTGTTCGTGAAGATCATGGAATATCTTCGCGATGCCGGTTATAGACATTTCAATCTCGGCATGGCTCCGCTGTCCGGCATGTCCACACGCGAGGCTGCGCTCGCCTGGGACCGGATCGGCAGCGTTGTTTTCGAGCATGGCGAACGGTTCTACAATTTCAAAGGGTTGAAAGCCTTCAAGTCGAAGTTCCATCCCGCCTGGGAGCCGCGTTACCTCGCTGTGGCAGGGGGCGTAAGCCCCGCTATCGTGATGATGGACGCAACGCTCCTGATCGGCGGCGGCTTGAGAGGAGTGGTTGGTAAATGATGTTTCTGCGTTCTTTTTTTGTCGCGCTTGCCGCTCTGCTGTGTGGCGCCTTGCCGGTCGCCGCCCAGGATCAGCAGGACTATCATACAGGCCTGATCCCGCAGCCGCGTATCCTCGTGCCGAACAATGGCAGCGAGCTCGAAGGCATCGTTTTCCTGATTTCCGGCGGGCAGGGTTGGGGGGCTCGGGAGGATACCGAGGCGCAGAAGCTGCTTGCCGCGGGTGCGGCCGTGGTCGGCATCGATTTCCCCTCCTATATCAAGTCGCTCGGCGCCGACGACGGCGAATGCATCTACATGGTTTCCGATATCGAGGACGTCTCGCAGCAGGTGCAGCGGCGGATCGGCAATCCGCAATATCGTCACCCGATCGTCGCCGGCATCGGCGAGGGCGGCGCCTTGGCGCTTGCGATGATTTCCCAGAGCCCGAATGCGACGATCGACGAGGCCATTGCGGTCGATCCGCTGGCAGGCATCCCGCTTGCGAAGGAACTCTGCACGCCGGCCTCCAAGCAGAAAATCGGCGATCGCATCGTTTATGGTTTTGACGACGGTGCTCTGCCGGCCGCGGTGACGATCATTTCCACCGCTACAGCCGATGCAGCCGGCAAGGCACATGGCCTTCGCCTGAAACAGGATCATCCCGAGGTCGAGCTCAGCAATTCGGGCGAGACCTCCGATGTGGCGCTCTCGCAGGCGCTTGCCGCACGCATCGCGGCTACCGGCCGTACAAGCCAGCCGCTCGACCTGCCGCTGAACGTGCTTCAAGCCAAGCCGGCGATGAACACGATGGCGGTGATCTTCTCCGGCGATGGCGGGTGGCGCGACCTCGACAGCGAAGTGGGAGGTTATCTGCAATCGCAGGGAATCCCGACGATAGGGCTGGATTCGCTGCGATATTTCTGGTCCGAACGCACGCCGCAGGCGACTGCGGACGATCTGGCGAAGATCATCGAATATTATCGCCGGCAATGGGACGTTCAGAACGTCTTGCTGGTCGGCTATTCGTTTGGCGCCGATGTGCTGCCAGCCGCCTACAACCTCCTGCCGGCAGCAGACCGGGTGCGAGTGAAGCAGATCACGCTGCTCGGCCTGTCGAACAAGGTGGATTACGAAATTTCCGTGACCGGGTGGCTCGGCGTCGCAAGCGACGGAAAGGGAGGCGATCCGATGACCGACATCGTCAGGATCGATCCGAAGCTCATCCAATGCGTCTACGGCACCGATGAGGACGACGATCCCTGCCCGACGTTGAAGACCAAAGGCGTCGAGGTGGTGCCGATCGAGGGCGGACATCATTTCGACGAGAACTACCAGGCGCTCGGCAAACGCATCCGCGACAGCCTGCAGACCCGGCTTTCGAAATAGACCGGTCAGATCTCGTGCTTGCGGATGTTGAGGAGGATCTTGTGCAGCGTGCCTGTGAAGGCGCGGTATTCTTCCTCGTCGATGCCGTCGAACATCCGCAGCAATGAATCATACATGGTCGGCCAGAAGCGCCCAAAGGCGGCACGGCCTTCCTCGGTGATCGTCACATCACGGATGCGCATGTCCTCGGCGCGCGGCGTGCGGCGGATATAACCCTGGTCTTCGAGGGAATCGAGCGTGCGGCTCATGGTCGACTGTTCGATGACGGCGAAGACGGAAAGCTCGTTGATGGTGAGCGAAGCAGAGACGCTGAGGACCGCAAGCGTGCGCATCTTGGCCGTCGACAAGTCGTATTCGCGCAACTCCTCCGCCATGTTGGAATTCCAGCGGGAGATGATGCGGTTCATCAGATAGGGTGCGAAATGGTTGAGGCCGATCTCGCCCATGGTCGGCCGATTTTCCTGATCGCCCTCCTGATGCCAGCGCAGCACCACACCTGAAAACCGTTCCGCCATGAAATCCATGTCTCCTAGACCACGTCGTTTCAACGCAACGACGATGCGAGCAGAAAGCCCGAGCCGCCGGCAAGTCCCGGCCCCGGATGGGTCGAGGCGCCGATATGATAAAGGCCCGGCACGTGGGTGCGGTGGTTAACAGACGACTTGAAGGGCCGCCAGAGGAAAAACTGGTCGAGCCCGCAGAAGCCGCCATAGGGATCACCGCCGACGAGGTTCATGTTCATCGCCTCCAGATCGGCCGGAGAATAGGCCCGGCGGGCGAGTTTCATCTCGGCAAAATTCTCGATGTGGCGGGAAAGCAGAGCCTCGATGCGATCGGCATAAAGTTCGCGCAGCTCATCGGTCCAACGGCCGTCGGCAGGTGTGGCGATCTCACCGGCCGCATCGCCCTTGATGAAGCGCGGCGCTTCGGGAAGCTGCAGCCAGAGTATCGACTTGCCGTCCGGCGCGCGCGACGGATCGAAGCTGACGGGCTGGCCGACGCAGACGGTCGGCTCGGCCGGCAGCAGTCCGCGTTCGCATTCGTTGGTGGCACGCGAGACGCCGTCGAGACCGGATGTCAGGTGAAGCAGCGCCACTTTGGCGAGCTCCGGGTCGCCCTTCCAGCGCGGCGGCGCGGAGAGGGCGTAATGGATCTGCATGTTTCCCTTGCCATAACGGTAGCGTGCGACGCTTTCCTTTACGTCTGCGGGGGCGGGCTGCGGCCAGTCCTTCAGCAGCCGGTCATAGATCTGGTTCGGCGTCGTGGAGCAGACGACGCCGGATGCGGCGTGGATCGTCTCGCCGCCTGCAAGCCGCACGCCGGCAGCCTTGTTATCCGGACCGGGAAGGATACGTTCGACATCCGCGCCAGTGCGGATCGCGCCGCCCTGATCCGTGATCAGCCGTTCGAAGGCGGTGACGAGGTTAGCCGCGCCGCCCTTGACGATCGGGCAGCCGGCGAGTTCGATAGCAAAACCGATGACCTTGACCATTTCGGCCGAATAGGCGCTTTCCGGCGCCAGGCCGCAATGTAGGACCCAGGGCGCCCAGAGTGCGTGAGCGCCTTCCGACTTGTAGGTGGTTTCGAGATAACCGCGCGCTGGTGTCAGTGCATCGCCGAACCAGGCAGCGAGTCGGCGCAGGCCCTTGCCCCATCCCTGTCTTGCGACCGTTTTCAGCGTCGTGCCGGACCAGAGTGCGCCGCCGAGCAGAGAGAACAGGAAGGCCGCATCGGTGCCAAGCGCATTCATTTCCTTGTCGAACGTCTTGCCGTCGCCGGCTGCGAGGGCCTCGAAGGTTGCGATATTGCGTTGGCGATCTTTTGAGAAGATGACGGAGGAGCCGTCCGGGCACAGCACGCCGGTCGGCAGGTCGGCATGGGCGAATTCGAGGCCGCGGGCTTCAAGATCCTTGCCGAGCGCGCCGTAGGCGGGCGAGGTCAGGAACAGCACCATGGTGGTGGCCATCACGTCGTGGACAAAGCCGGGCTCGGTGATTTCATCGGTGTGCAGGCAGCCACCGATGCGGTCGCTGCGCTCCAGAACGAGGACCTTTTTGCCCTTCTTGCCGAGCATGGCGGCGGCGACGAGCGCGTTGATGCCGCTGCCGACGATGATGTAGTCGAAATCCGCCATGCCGCCCGTCTTCCTGCTGGATACGGAAAGGGCCGGAACCTTCCGGTCCGGCCCTTCGATCGGATCAGGAGATCAGCGCAAGGGCGCGGACCGGTGAGCCTGTGCCCTTGACGAGCTTCAGCGGAGCGGCGATCAGCACGGCGCCCTTCGGTGGCAGCTGATCGAGGTTCGACAGCGATGCGAGGCCATATCTGCCGGCGCCGTGCATGAGGTTGTGGGCCGGGAAGGGCGGGTTCATGCCGCCGGCCGAACCGGCGTCGGTGCCGATGGTTTCCTGGCCCCAGCCGATAATGTCCTTCGAAATCAGGTATTGGATCGCTTCGGCGGTCGGGCCGGGAGAGTGCGGGCCGTTCTCGTCTGCGTTCAGGAAGGTTTCGGTCGAGCCGTTGCGCTTGTACCAGTCGGAGCGCATCAGCACCCAACTGCCGGCCTCGATCGCACCATGCTCGGCTTCCCATTCCTTGACGCTGTCGACGGTCAGCAGATAATCCGGGTTTTCGGCGGATTCCTTGGAACGGTCGATGACATTGACCGGCGCCACGAAATTCTGCGGCGGGATGGTGTCGGTCGTGTTGTTCGGTTTGTCCTTGCCTGTAACCCAATGACAGGGCGCATCGAAATGGGTGCCGGTGTGCTCACCGAGTTCCAGCCAGTTCCAGGCCCAGAACGGACCGTCCTCGTTGTATTCGGAGATCGTGTGGACGGCGACTTTCGGCGTGTTCTTGCCGAACTGAGGCGGCAGGTAAAGAACGGGGGTATCCGGCCCGAGCGGCGCCGTCAGGTCGACGACCTTGACCGAGCCGGAGAGAAGAGCGGAAGCGAGACTGGTGAGCGTGCTGGAAGACATGGTGCCGGGTTCCCCTTGAATTGACCGGTTTCGTAAGCCGGGCAGCAGCCGGTTTTCCTCTCCGGATGCCGCTGAACGATGAGGGAGCCTATTGCAGAAAATATGAGGATGCAAGCAACTGGGAGAGGCTGCATCGCGCAAATTTATGTGGTCGATCCCTATCGAAGAACATCGATCACTTCCGTGAGAAATAGGCTGTTGCGGACTCAGTGAAGGGCAAGCATGAGTAGCTATCCGCTTATCGACAGATTGCCTGTTCTTGATGCTGTTTTCAGAAAATGTATGCATATGAATAAATAATGGACGCGGATGACGGCTAATGATGGGGTGATGATCGGGCCAGTCACGTGGGCTGGCGAGCGCCGTTCCCAATAATGGTCGCAGCACGAACCTTTGACATTTCAAATATCTGCTTCTAGACGGTGGATCGGTTACAGAGGCAACATTCGAAATGGTAGAAGCAGAAGCGGTCGGCGTCGATCTGGAGATCATCGTCCAGGGCGCCCATGGGCGGTCTAAGCCCGAGCTGCGCCTGTGGCTGCGGATGCTGTCGACCACCAAGCTGATCAGCCAGGAAATCCGCCGCCGCCTGCGCGCCGAGTTCGGCGCGACGCTGCCGCAGTTCGACCTGATGGCGCAGCTTTATCGGGAGAAGGACGGGCTTCGTCTCGGCGAGCTTTCCAAGCGCACCATGGTCACCAACGGCAATGTCACCGGGCTCGTCGAGAGGCTCGAAGCCGATGGTTACGTTCAGCGGGTTACGCCGCAGGGCGACCGGCGCGTGACCGTGGCAAAACTGACCGAGGCGGGTGTGACACTGTTTGCGGCGATGGCCGCGGCGCACGAAGGCTGGCTGCAGGACATGATGGCGGATATCGACCCGGATGCGGTTGCGGCGCTCTGGTCGGAGATCGGCACGGTCAAGGCTTCCGCCAACAATCACCTCTCCGGCGCCGCCTTCGAATAGGCCTCGCCGTCTCCGGCGTCAGCGCTTCTTTTCCTTGTTGAACCTCTGTTCGAGCAGATTGACCAGCCGCACCATCGGCCAGAGGAAGGCGATGTAGATCAGCGCAGCCCCGATCAGCGGCGTCGGGTTGGCATAGAGCGCCTGAGCGTCCGTCGCCTCCTTGAGAAGCTCCGGCAGCGCGACGGTTGAGGCGAGCGACGTGTCCTTGAACATCGAGACGCAGTTATTGGTCATCGGCGGAATGACGATGCGGATCGCCTGCGGCAGCACGACCTTGCGCAGCGTGACGAAGAAAGGCAGGCCGAGGGCCGCCGCCGCCTCGAACTGACCGCGCGCAATGCCCTCGATGCCGGAGCGGAAAATTTCAGCCGAATAGGCTGCCATGACGATCGAGAAGGCGAGGCCGGCGGACGTCCAGGAGGACAGGCGGATGCCGACGAACGGCAGCGCGTAGTAGATGAGGATCAGCACCACCAGCATCGGCGCCGCGCGAAAGATGTCGATATAAAACACCGTCAGATAACGCACCGGCTTTGGCCCGTAGAGGCGCAGAAGCGCGATCACCAACCCGATCGGAATGCCGATGCCAATGCCCGCGACGCCGAGCAGGAAGGTGTTGATCAATCCACGCAGCAGCGCTGGAAATGCGTCGCCGAGAACCCCGAGGTTGAAGAATGTATCGAGGAGGGTCATTTCCTGGTGCCTTTACGCTCACGAAAAAGCCGGCCGTCGCCGGCCGGCATGACTAGGGTATATTATCGGTAGCCGGCTCAGGGCTTCGGCAGCGGCTGTTCGACGGCGGAAGCGGAACCGGCCGCCGGATCGGAGCCGAACCACTTCTTGTGGATCGCGGCCAGAGTGCCGTCCTTCTTCATGGCGGTGATCGCGTCGTTCGCCTTGGCCAGCAGCGGGTGATCCTTGGTCATCATCAGGCCGTACTGTTCGCCGGTCTTGATGCGCACCTTGACGGCGAGGTCTTTCATCTTGAGGAAGGCGTATTCCATGCCCGGGACGTCGCTGACGGCCACATCGGCACGACCGGCGGAGAGGTCCATCAGCAGGTCCTGCTGGGCATTGTAGCTCTTGATGTCGGTGATGCCGTACTTTTCCTTGTTGTCCTTGGCCCACTTGTCGCCGGTGGAACCGGCGAGCACGCCGACGACCTTGCCCTTCAGGTCTTCGACCTTGGAAACGGTCGCTTCCTTGCGGGTGGCAATGCCCATGTCGGCGTCATAATAGGCCTGGGTGAAGGACTGGCTGCCGAGGCGTTCCTTGGTGATGGTGATCGAGGAGATCGCCACATCGATACGCTTCGAAGAGGTGGCCGCAAAGAGCGCCTGGAAGCCGAGGTCGGAAATTTCGACCGTCATGCCGAGACGCTTGGCGACTTCGTTGACGATATCGACTTCGAAACCCTCGAACGTACCCGCAGCCGTCTTGTATTCGAAGGGCGGATTGCTCGGATAGGAGCCGACGGCAAGCGATGCCGCGGAGGCAAAGCCGGCGCTCGCGACGGACAGCGCCGCGGCACCCGCAAGGCCAAAAAAGGCGCGGCGGAAAAGGGTCGTGGTCATGATTGCGTTCCCTCTGTTTTGGTGACCGGCGGCTGTTTTTCCCTGCCGGATCGGATGCGAATTCTTCTTGATCGTTGGTAGATGAAGTGACCTGAGCGGGCCCTTTCCCAAGAGCTATCCGGCGGCGTCTCATATCCTCTTTCAACGCGCCTGGAAGCGGATCGTGATGGAAAATCCGGCAAGTTTCAAGGGGAAAGATTGAAGCTTAAATCATGTCCAGACCGGTTGTCCGGGTGGCTGAATCATGGCTCAAAATAGTTTAGGTTTAAACTTGTTTTTTCTTTCCGACGGTTCGATAGTGAGCCACGACCGGGGAACAGAGGCCGCTGGCAATTGTTGCGGTCCCTTAAAGAGAAGCAGGAAGCCGAGCCATGCGTTTTGCCTATTTCGCCTTTTTCGAGAATGTCGACGGAAGCCAGCTCGCCGTGAGCAAGGCGGATGTCGAGACCGCCTCCGAGATCATCAAGCTGACACCCGGGCTGACCACGGCCAACCTCTACACGCCTGAGGTCACCAAGGACATGTACAACAAGGACGAGCAGTCTCCGATCTTCGGCATGCAGCTCTATTTCAACGAGTTGACCGACCTGGAAGACGCGATGGCGCCGACCGGCCACCTGCATCAGCTTGCGGCTTCGGGCGTGCTGTCGAGCATTCGCGGTGCCAGGGGCACTCAGCAGGCCATGTATGCGCGACACTTTCCGGTCGACGATGCCAGGCTTGATGTAGAAAAGAACGGCAATCCCTGTTCCTACGTGGTCCATTATACCGGCCCGGCTGAAGACCTGAACGTGTGGATGCACCACTATGTCAGTCATCACCCGCAGGTGATGCGCACTTTTCCGGGGATCCGCAAGATCGAGGTCCTGTCACGGGTCGACTGGTGCGGGTTTCTGCCCTGGGAGCGGGTCAACCACATGCAGCGCAACCGGGTGATGTTCGATAGTCCTGTCGCACTTCAGGCAGCGCTGCAGTCGCCGGCACGCATCGCCATGCGCGAGGACTTCAAGACCTTCCCGCCCTTCGAAGGCGGCAATTCGCACTTTCCGATGGAGACGCAGATCATCGTCCCTGACGGACGGTGAGACAGCTCAGAACTTTATATGGTCGCGGTCGAGATCCGCGACCGAACGGCAGCCGAGAAGCGCCATGGTGCGGCGAATTTCCTCTTCGAGGATGGTGATGGCGCGGGCCGCGCCAGCCTCACCGCCGGCTGCGAGGCCATAAAGTGTTGCGCGGCCGGTCATCACCGCATCGGCACCGAGCGCCAAAGCCTTGACGATATCCGTGCCGCGGCGAAAACCGCTGTCGGCAAGGATGGTGATCCTGCCTTTCAGCTTGCCCGCGATCTTCGGCAGAATGGTGATCGGCGATGGCGCACCGTCAAGCTGACGACCACCGTGATTGCTGATAACGATGCCATCGGCTCCCGCGTCGGCGGCCAGTTCGGCATCGCGCAGCGTAATGACGCCTTTGACGATCAGCGGCTTTTTCCAGATTTTCCGCAAGCGGCGGATATGGCTCCAGTGAAGGTCCGGCTCCACCTGTTCGCGCGACCAGATGGCCGTGCGAGCGAAGGTCTGCTGGTCGGCCGGCAGAAAATCGAGCAGATTGCCGAAGGGCGGAATGCCGCGTGCCATGACCGACAACGCCCAGCGCGGATGACAGAGGATATCTAGCTTGTGGCGGAAAGTCGGGTCCATGCCGGAGCGGTAGTTGCGGCGGTCCCATTCGCGGTTGCCGAAGGTCGCAGCATCGGTCGTCACCATCAGCGCCTGGCAGCCGGCTTTTTCGGCGCGCCCGACCAGTTCGTCCATGAAGGCCTGCGAGCGGAAGACATAGAGCTGCATCCAGTGGGAGAGATTGGGGATGCCGGAAAGCTCCTCGATCCGCATGTTGGAGACAGTGCTCTGGGTGAAGGTCACGCCCGCTTTGGCGGCGGCTTCGGCAAGCAGCCGATCTCCCTGATATTGGAACAGGCCATTGAAACCGGTCGGTGCGATGATGAAGGGAAGCCGCATCTTGCGGCCGAAGATCGTCGTCGAAAGATCGGGTATACCGACGCCGGTCAGCGTCGAGGGCCGAAATTCGATTTCCGAAAAGGCTTCGCGGTTGCGGCGAAGCGTCCATTCGTCCTCGGCGCCGCCCTCGAGATATTCGGTGACGAAGGCCGGCAGGCGGCGTCGCGCCATGGCCTGCAGATCGGCGATGGTGACGGCGCGGTCTACATCCCGGCCGCTGTAATATCTGCGTCCGGCGAACGCCATCACTCGACCTGATAGCCGGCTTCCGCAAGCACCGGCGACCATTCCGCATTGACGTCGTCCGGTGGCACGGCGGCGAGCAGGCTGCGGGTATAGGCGTGCTGCGGATTGGCAAACACGGTTTCCGTCCGGCCACTTTCCACCACCTCGCCGCGATACATGACCATCACCCGATCGCAGAGATAACGAACGACGGACAGGTCGTGGCTGATGAACAGCATCGAGAAGCCGTGTTCGTCACGCAGTTTCAGCAGGAGGTCGAGAAGCTGGGCCTGAACCGAGACGTCGAGGCCCGAAACGATCTCGTCGGCGACAAGGATGCGCGGTAGCGTGCAAAGGGCGCGGGCGATATTGACGCGCTGCTTCTGGCCGCCCGAAAGTTGCGAGGGAAAACGCATCGCCGCATCCGGCGGCAGGCCGATTTCCTTCAACAATTCGGCGGCACGGTCCATGCGCTCGCGGGTGCTGTTGTGCAATCCGCTCGCCTCGTTCGCCTGGGTGACGATGCTGCCGATCCGCCGGCGCGGGTTGAGTGCCGATTGCGGGTCCTGGAAGACCATCTGGATGTATTCGCGGCGATAGGCCCGGTCGGCATTGCCATTGGCGGTGATGTCGCGGCCGGCCAGCGTGATCTTGCCGCCGGTCGGCGTATCGAGGCCGACGACGAGGCGGGCGAGCGAGCTCTTGCCGCTGCCGCTTTCGCCGACGATGCCGACGAACTCACCCTCGCCGAGCGCAAAATCGACGCTGTTGACCGCCTTGAAGGCGCTGCGCTTGGCAAACGGGCTCCAGGCTGTCGTGTAGGCCTTGGTGAGCTTCTCGCCATTGAGATGGATCTTGCTCGATGCGATCTCGCGGCCGGGTGCCAGCGGCGGCGGTACGATGTCCGGTGTTTTTTCGGTGCGGATGCAGGCGGCGATATGGTTCGGCCCGATATCGGTCAGCGGCGGTTCGGCCCGGGTGCAGGCCTCGATCGCGTTCGGACAGCGCGAGGCGAAACGGCAGCCCTTCAACTCCTTCAGCACCCGCAGGCCCGGCATGCGCTCGGGCAGGATGAAGAGGCCGCGGCGCGGGCCGGTAATGGTCGGATTGGCGAGCTGCAGGCAGCGCGTATAGGGATGAGCCGGCGCCGAGAACAGCTGCTTGGCGGGCCCGCGCTCGGCCGGCCGGCCGGCATAAAGCACCATGATCTCGTCGCTGATCTGCGAGGCGAGGCGCAGGTCGTGGGTGATGAAGATCACCGCGGTGCCGTCGCGCTTCTGCATTTCGGCGATCAGCTTGACGATCCGGGCCTGGATGGTGACATCCAGCGCGGTGGTCGGTTCGTCGGCGATCAGCAGCCGCGGGCGGCTGGCAAAGGCCATGGCGATCAGGATGCGCTGGCACATGCCTCCGGAAAGCTGATGCGGGTATTTTTCGAGCAGCGCCGCGCCATGCGGCAGATGTACGGATTCGAACTCCTTCAGCGCCCGCTCGCGCCAGTTTTCACCGGGGGCAAGGCCGATCCGCAGAAGGTGTTCCTTGATCTGCTGGCCGACCGTCAGCACTGGGTTGAGGCCAGAAAGCGGCTCCTGCGGGATAAAGGCGATCTCGCGGCCGAGCAGGCTGCGGCGGCGTTCCGGCAGCATGCTCACCAGATCTTCGCCATCGAAGGCGAGCGTACCTTTGGTAACCGCAAAGCCGTTCGGCAGGTATTGCGAGATGGTGCGGCCGATCATCGACTTGCCGGCACCGGATTCGCCGACCAGGCCGAGGATCTTGCCGGGCTCCAGCGAGAAGTTGAGGTCGGTCAGGACCGGGAAGCTTTCCTTGGCTCCTACCGATTCAACGCAAAGGTTTTGCGCCGAAAGAATGGGATTTTTGGGCGAGGGAATGGCCATGTCAGGTGCGCTCCGTCTGGGTCAGGCGCGTATCGAGGGTGCGGCGCAGGCCATCTCCGAGGATATTGAAACCGAATACTGCGAAGAAGATCGCGAAGATCGGGGCGATCAGGTTAAACGGGGCCTCGTAGATGTTCTGGCGGGCATCGGCGATCATCTGGCCCCAGGCGGCGGTTTCCGAGCCGACGCTCATGCCGACAAAGGAAAGGATCGCCTCGACGATGATGGCGACGCCCATTTCGAGGCTCATCAGGGTGATGAGCAGCGGCAGGGTGCCGGGCAGGATTTCGCGGGTGATGGTGCGCCAGTGCGAGAAACCGACGAGCTGGGCGGCCGAAACGTAGTCGCGCCGGCGAAGCACGATCACTTCGCTTCGCAGTACGCGGCAGAAACGCGTCCAGTCGACCAGGACGATGGCGAGCACGACGTTGCGCAGGCCGGTGCCGAGACCGACCATGAGGATGAGGGACAGGATGACCGGCGGGAAGGAGAGCCAGATCTCAACGATGCGGCCGATCACCCAATCGACCCAGCCGCCGAAATAACCGGCGACATGGGCGAAGAAGGCGCCGATGATCATCGCGCCGATCGAGGCTGTAAACGCCACGGTGAGCGCGACGCGGGCGCCAAAAATCAGGCGGGAGAGGACGCAGCGGCCGAGGCTGTCGGTGCCGAGCGGAAACATCGCATCACCGCCATCGACCCACACGGGTGGCGTGAGGATCGAGAGGAGGTTCTGCTCATTCGGATCGTTCGGCGCCAGATAAGGCGCAAAGATCGCGCAGACGGCCAGAATGAAAATGATGACGAGGCCTGTCTGGACGCGGCCGGATCTCAGCCAGAGCGGAAGCGGTCGCATATCAACGCACCCTCAGTTTCGGGTTGAGGATCAGATAGAGGCTGTCGACCACGATGCTGATCACCAGAACTGCGACGCAATAGGTGAGCCCCGCACCCTGGATGATCGGCAGGTCGGCGTTGCGGATTGCATCGACCATCAGGTTGCCCATGCCCGGATAGGAATAGATGATCTCTACCAGCAGCGTGCCGCCGAACAGGAAGCCGAACTGCACGCCCATCAGGCTCAGGGTCGGGAGGATGGCGTTCTTGAGGCCGTGGCGGATCAGGATGCGCTTTTCGGAAAGCCCGCGAAGCCGAGCCTGCTGGATGTAGTCGTCCTGATAAGCATCGAGCAGGCTGGAGCGCAGCACGCGCATCAGGGATGGCGACAGCGCGATGCCGAGCGCCAGGCAAGGCAGGATCATGTGTTCCAGCGCGTTGAAGAAGGTCGAGATCTTTCCGGTGATCAGGCTGTCGAACAGCAGGAAGCCGGTGACGACCGGGCGCTCGAAGCCGGGGCTGAGGCGGCCGGTGAAGGGCAGGACCTCGAAAAAGACGCCGAATATGAGGAGCAGGAACAGGCTCCAGAGGAATTCCGGAAGCGAGAGCAACAGGATCGAAATGAAATCCATCACCGCTTCGGCGCGGGTGCCGCGCACGTAAAACAGAAAAAGGCCGCCCGCGAGGCCGAAGACGGTGGCGACCACCATGGCGATGAGAGCCAGTTCAACGGTGGCGGGCAGTGTCGAGCCGATCAGGCTTGTTACATTCTGGCGGAAATGGATGGAGCGGCCGATATCGCCGTGGAAGAGCTTGTTCAGCCATATGCCATACTGCTGATAGAGCGGCAGATTGAGCCCCATTTCGGTGCGCATGGCCTCCACTTCCTGAACCGTCGCATTGGGTGGCAGGGACATGGCGGCGGGATCAACCGGCAGGATGCGCAGGATGCAGAAGAGAAGCGCAGAAACAAGCAGCAGGATCGGTATCGCGGTGAGGACACGCTTTACCAAGAGCTTGGCAATGGTCGCAAACATGCGCATGCCCCGTATGACGATGTGAAGGAATGGGTCCGGGCGTACCCGGACCCCAGGATGGCGAGGTCAGTCGGTATCAGGACCAGGACATGGTGCTGCCCAGAACCCAGGCATTACCATATTTGACGTAGTTCAGGCTCTTCTTGCGCACCAGCGTCTGGACGCTCTGCAGGATCGGAATGTTGGCGCCGGTCTCGACAGCTTCCTGCGCGACGGCCTTATAACCGGCAATGCGCTTCTCGTAGACCGGTTCGACAAAGAGTTTCAGGATCTTGTCGCCGATCTCCGGACCCTTCCAGGCACCGAACGGCATCTTCGGGTTCATCAGATAACCGGAGAAGATTTCCGGGTCGCCGGTGGCGTTGTCGAAGCTGTAGAGGGTCGCTTCCGGCAGCTGGCCGCCACGATTCAGTTCGAAATACTTGGAATATTCGATCTGCTGCAGTTCGACCTTCAGGCCGACCTTCTGCCACATCTGTACCAGCGCCCGGGCGATATCGAAATCGCTTGGGAACTGGCCGTTGGTGGCGGCAAGCGTAAAGGTTGCCGGCTTGTCCGCCGTGTAACCCGCATCGGCCAAAAGCTTCTTCGACAGTTCCGGATCGTACGCGAACTTGTAGTCGGGAAGGTAGCCCGGCGTGCCGGGCGTGGCCGGGACGGAGAGCGGCACGGCCGCGCCGCCGTAAAAGGCCTTGGAGAGCGCTGCCTTGTCGATCGCGTGATGGGCTGCAAGGCGGACGGCCATGTCCGTAAACCCCTTGTCGTTGCGCATCTGGAGGAGGATCAGACGGGTGAAGGGGTTGATCTCGGCGGTCAGGCCCTCGGTCTTGCCGAGGCGCTCGGCTTCACGGACCGGAATGTTGACGGTGAGGTCCACCTGGCCGGACTGGATGGCTGCGGTACGGGCCGACGGATCCTTGATGATGTCGATCGTGACGCGCTTGATCTTCGGCTTGGTGCCGAAATAGTCGTCGTTGCGCTCCAGCACGATGCGCGAATTCATCTGGTAGTCGACCAGCTTGTAGGGGCCGGTGCCGACCGGCTTCTTGGCGAATTCTTCCGGCCCGACGGATTCGATATACTTCTTCGGCACGAGATAGCTGCCGAGAAAAGCCAGCCACTGCGGCGCGGTCGGGGTCGGGGCGGAGAACTTCATCACGCCCGATGTCGGCGACAGGATCTCGATGTCGGTGAGGGTGCGCCAGGAATTGGCGATATCGAGCTTGAGGCCGGATTTGATGCGATCGACGAAGGTATATTTGAAATCCTCCATCGTCATCGGATCGCCGTTGTGGAACTTCACGCCGCTGCGGATCTCGAAGGGCATCGAAAGACCGTCCGGTTTCAGTTCCCATTTGGTGATGAGATTGCCGATGAGCTTCAGGTCCGGTGACTGATCGAGCGGCTGGTCGAAAACCATCTTGAAGAGCGGCTGTGCATCCGGGACGAAGCGAAGGTTCGGGTCCCAGGACGGCACGTCGGACGGCCAGCCAATGGTGACGTTGTCGGTGTCTGCGGCGAAAGCGATTGTGGCCTGCGAAAGCACGGAGCCGCTGACCGCGGCAAGGCCGAGCATCTGCAGGAGATTTCTGCGGTCGATTTCAAAAGTCATGACGATCCCTCTGGTTTTGCCCGTCGATCGCGACCGACGGACCTGCGGCGGTTAGTGAAACGCAAGCCTGCAATCCTGCCAGGGGCTTCTGTTGATTTTCGATGCCGCTTTTTGCGGTCGTCCCCTTAACAATTGAGGGGATCGTAGAACGAGGTATAAATTACTTCAAGCCTAAAATTTCTTATCGTCGGAAATTGAGAACTCCGTCGACTTCTGCGTGTGGAGGGCCGGTAGTGCCGGGCTTTTGGTTGCCTTCAGGTTGAGAATTTGATGAGAGACGATCACTGACGGAGCAAGCTGAAACCCGGCCTCGTAAAAAGTCGTTGACGTCCTTTCCAATTATTTTATGCTTAAAATGTCTTTTAGACGAATGACGCCTCAACGCGACTGAAAGAGGGACGCTCATGATCGATCCGCATTGTCATTCCAGCAGCATCATGGTGGAACGCCCCGCGGCGGTCGCCTTCGAACTGATGTCGGACGGGCTGAAACAGGGCCAGTGGGCGTGGGGCAGCCTCAACCGAACAGAGGTCGAGCCCGGCCTCTTCGTCGGCACCTCGACCTTCACGGGGAAACAGACATTCGTGCGGCTCGATGTCGACCGTGCCCGCTTCCAGGTGGATTACGAGGTCGGTGCGGCCAAGGAAGCCATGCAGTTCCGCAACATGTCTCGCGTTATCCCGGGCGAACTGCTGCGCATGGGGCCGGACAAGTGCGTGGTGACGTTGCTGACCTGGCGGCTGGAGACGCAGACGGATGCGGAATGGATCCAGTTCGGCACGATCCACGAAGCCGAGATGTTCCTGATCAAGGGCATCCTGGAACGGGCATAAGGACAGAGCCATGCATTCTCCCTATCTCCTATTCGAGAACCAGGCGCTGAAAAAACCGGATGCGCCGATGCTGATCGCGCCGGCCAGCGCCAAACTGCCTTATGCGCCCGAGGGCTTTCGCCATAGCTATGGCGAGGTTTTTACCCGCGCCGGTCTTCTGAAGCAGAAGTTCGCGGCGGCAGGATATGGGATCGGGGCTCGCGTCGCCCTCCTCCTCGAAAACCGTCCGGAATTCTTCGACTACTGGCTGGCGCTGAACGCGATCGGCGCCTCGATCGTGCCGATCAATCCCGACCTGCGCCGCGACGAGCTGCTCTTCCAGCTCGACCTGGCGGAGGCTCCGTTGATGGTGGTCATCCGTGAGCGACTGGATGATCTGCGGGACATCTCGCCCGGCAAGGTGACGGTGATCGTTGCCGGCGACGACATTCCGCCTTCGCCTGAAACACGCGAGGCACGACCCGGCGACCCGGATGCCGAATGTGCGCTGCTGTTCACCTCCGGCAGCACCGGCAAGCCGAAGGGCTGCATCCTTTCGAACGCCTATTTCATCGGCATCGCCGAATGGTACACGACGCAGGGCGGCATCGCCGAAATGGGCGAGGGAGCCGAAGTGGCGCTGACGCCGTTGCCGATGTTCCACATGAACGCGCTTGGCTGCACGGCTGTCGGCATGATCATGAAGCGTGGCGCGATCGTGCCGCTCGACCGGTTCCATTCGAGCAGCTGGTGGGCGTCGATCGCCGATTCCGGCGCGACGATCATTCATTGTCTCGGCGTCATCCCAGCGATCCTGCTGCAGCTCCCGACCGTCGAAGCAGAGCGGGCACACAAGGTGAAATTCGCGCTGGGACCGGGCGTCGATGCCCGGCACAAGATCGAATTCGAGAAGCGCTACGGCATCCCGATCGTCGAAGCCTGGGCGATGACCGAAACCGGCGGCCGGGCCGTGACCACCACCGCGGCGGACGATTATACGCCAGGCCTGCGCTGCATCGGCCGGCCGCGTGCCGGCATGGATTTTCGGATCGTCGATGATGCGGGGCATGATGCGGAGATCGGCAAGCCTGGCGAACTGCTGGTGCGTGCCCAAGGCGCGAACCCGCGCGACGGTTTCTTCAGCGGCTATTTGAAGGATGAGAAGGCGACCGAGGAGGCCTGGGAGGATGGCTGGTTCCATACCGGCGACGTCGTTTATGCCGACGAGAAGGGGCTTCTCTATTTCTTCGACCGCAAGAAGAGCATCGTGCGGCGCAGCGGCGAGAACATCGCGGTGCTGGAAGTGGAAGCGGCCCTTGCCAAGGATCCGGCGGTCAAGGCCTCGGCGGTAACGCCGGTGCCGGACGATCTGCGCGGCGAAGAGGTTTTTGCCTTCATCGTCGAAGGCGAGGCCGCCGGCACGGGCGAGCCGGCGGAAAAGGCAACGCGGATCATCGAGGCCGCCGGCGCCCATATCGCCTATCACAAACTTCCCGGCTACGTGGTCTTCGTCGAAAGGCTGCCGGTGAGTTCGACCCAGAAGCTGCAGCGCGGCGAGATCAAGACGATGGCGGCAAAGGCGGTCGAGGATGGTTCGGCGATCGACCTCAGGAAGCTGAAGGCGTCGATCCGCAAAGCCGGATGAACTCCCTTACGGTTCCTCGTCAGTTCTGATATAGCATAAATCACAGCTTAAATCACGATATGGAGGCACGCATGACCCCGGAAAAGATCCTCTATGAGACGTCCGTTACCGCGCATGGTGGCCGGGAAGGAAAAGCGCAGAGCGCTGATGGCAGTTTCGCGGTCAATCTTTCGGTGCCGAAAGGGCTCGGTGGCCCTGGAGGCGAGGGAACCAATCCGGAGCAGCTTTTCGCCGCCGGTTATGCGGCCTGCTTCCTTGGTGCGGTGAAGCTCGTGGCGCGAACGAGCAAGATCGCGTTGCCGGATGACGTTTCAATCACCGCCAAGGTCGGTATCGGCCCGGTGCCGGTCGGTTACGCGCTGGCGGTGGAACTGGTGGCATCCTTGCCCGGCATCGAGCGCGCAGTCGCGGAAGAAGTAGTCGCCGGTGCGCATGAGCGCTGCCCCTATTCCAATGCGACGCGCGGCAATGTCGACGTCAAACTGACGGTGGCCTGATGGTCGTTTCCCGCGCGCGGCAGTCTTATGACGGCGTGGTTCTGGCGGTGCCCGTGACGGTACCTTACCAGCGCTATTCCATCGAGACCGCGCACTGGTGGATGGGCAAGGCGTTGAGGGCGCTGGCGGAAGGCGCCGGCATCAGCCACCGGGATTTTGATGGCTTTTCGGTCGCAAGCTTCACCATGGGGCCGGATGCGGCAATCGCGCTCACCCAGCATTTCGGGCTGTCGCCGCGCTGGCTCGATCATTTGCCGATGGGCGGCGCCGCAGGTATCGCCTCGATCCGCCGCGCGGCGCGGGCGGTGCAGGCGGGCGATGCGGATATCGTCGCCTGCGTCGCAGCCGACACCAATCAGGTCGATACGTTCCGCAAGACGCTCGCCAACTTCTCCCGCTTTGCGCAGGATGCTTCCTATCCCTATGGCGCGGGTGGCCCCAATGCGAGTTTCGCATTGATCGCACGCCACTACATGGATCGCTACGGCGCCACTCGGGAAGACTTCGGCAAGCTTTGCGTCGCCCAGCGCGACAATGCGCTCAAAAACCCGGATGCGCTGATGAAAAAGCCGCTGACGCTGGAACAATATATGTCGGCCCGGCCGATCGCCGAGCCGTTCCATCTGTTCGATTGCGTGATGCCTTGCGCCGGTGCGGAGGCCTTTCTGGTGATGCGCGAAGAGACGGCGGTGTCGCTCGGGCTTCCCTTTGTCCGGCTGCTGTCGGCGATCGAGCGGCACAACGCGTTTGCCGAGGATCCGGTCCAGGTGCGCGGGGGCTGGGTGGTCGATTGCGACGAGCTTTACGGCATGGCCGGTTCGGCGCCGGACGACATGGATTTTGTCCAGACCTATGACGACTACGCAGTGATCTCGATGATGCAGTTCGAGGACCTGGGTTTCTGCGCCAAAGGCGAGGGGCCGGATTTCGTGCGCCAACACACGTTCACGGTGGACGGATCCTTTCCGCACAACACGTCCGGCGGCCAGCTTTCGGTCGGCCAGGCGGGCGCGGCGGGCGGGCATCTCGGGATTACCGAAGCGATGCGCCAGCTTTTGGGGACAGCGGAAGGCAGGCAGGTCGAGGATGCGAAACTCGGGCTGGTTTCAGGTTTCGGCATGATCAACTACGACCGCGGGCTCGCCTCTGCGGCCGCCATTCTGGCGAGGGCGTGATGACCGAACCCTTCCTCAAACCGAAGCGAAAGAACCCGCTCGCCCGCACCACTCAACCGCTGCTGCCGCCTCAAGCACGCAGCCGCAAGGCGCACGGGCTGACGCTCGCTGCCGCGACCGGTCGCTTCATGCTGCAATGTTGCGGCGAATGCGGGCGCTACACCTATCCGGCGCGCGAAGCCTGCCCGAATTGCCTTTCGTCAGACCTGCCGTTCCGGGAAGCGCCGACAGGTGGTCTGCTGCTCTCGGAGACCCGCATTGAAGTGACCAGCGATCCTTATTTTCGCGAGCACATGCCTTGGCGCACCGGGCTGGTTCAGCTCGATTGCGGGCCGATTGCCGTCGTGCATCTGCATGGCGATTGCGGCGGGCTTGGTAGTCGGCTCAAGCTTTCCCTGCAGCTGGACCGGGCCGGACAGGCCGTGTTCTTTGCCAAGCCCGTTTCGGAGACGCCGCACATGGAAGACGATCCTCAATGGCGTGAGATGACCGCCGACCCGAAGCACCGTCGGGTCTTGATCACCGATGGGCGCAGCCCACTTGCGCTGCCGCTGGCGCAGGCTCTTGGGAAAGCGGGAGCGTCCAAGATTTTTGTCGGCGTGACAGATCGCTGGAAACCTTTCGACCAGCAGGCGTCGCTGGAGGCGATCGAAGGCGTGGAAATCGTCGATCTCGACCTGACCAGCGAACGTTCGGTGCAGGACCTGTCGATGGATATCGGCGCCAAGGTGGAGATCCTGATCAACACGGCCGATCACGTGCGGCCGGCGCACCTCTTCCATGCGGGCGCGGTCAATATAGCGCGCGAGGCGATGGATCATACCGTGATGGGATTGATGCGTCTTGCCCAGGCTTTTGGGCCGGTGATGCGCTCGCGCGGCGCCGACGGTGCGGCCGGGGCCGTTGCCTGGGTCAATGTGCTCTCTGTTCATGGGCTCAGCAATGCGCCGCAGTTCGGCGTCCATTCCGCCACGCATGCCGCGTGCCTGTCGCTGTCGCAATGGCTGCGAACCGAGCTCCGGCCGGGCGGTATCCGGGTCGTCAATGCATTCACCGGGCCGCTCGATACCGAATGGTTCCAGGCGGTGCCGCCGCCGAAGGTGGCGCCAAAGGCTCTGGCCGATGGGGTTCTCGACGGATTGAAGCGCGGACTGGAAGACATTTACGTCGGCGACGTCGCCAAGGATTTCGAGGCGCGGCTGTTCGACAATCCGAAAGCCGTCGAGCGGGAGGCTGGTCAATGAGCGGCGATATTCTGGGCAAATTCGCCGGAGCATTGGCGAGCGGCGCGGTGCGCGTCGTTGATCTCACCCATACCTTGTCTCCGGATTTTCCGGTCATCGTCATGCCGCCGGAACTGGGGCAATCCGCGCCGTTCCGGATGGAGCGGATTTCGCGTTACGACGGTGGCGGGCCGGCGTGGTATTGGAACAACCTCTCTTTCGGCGAGCACACCGGCACGCATTTCGATGCGCCGATCCATTGGTATACCGGCCGCGACCTGCCGCTCAATTCCGTCGATACGCTGCCGCCGGCCGATATGATCGCGCCCGCCTGCGTGATCGATTGCTCCCAACAGGTGGCCAAGGATGCGGATTTCCTGCTGACGGTTGCCGATGTCGTGAAGTGGGAAGAACAACATGGCCGCATTCCGGCGCGATCCTGGGCCTTCTTGCGCACCGACTGGTCGAAGAAGTCAGGTGCCGCCTATGCCAATCTGCAGGCAGACGGCGCCCATACGCCCGGACCAGATGCGGAGGTGATGCGCTTTCTGGTGGCGGAGCGGGATATCATCGGCTTCGGCACCGAGACGATCGGCACGGATGCCGGCCAGGCGGGGCATTTCTCGCCGCCCTATCCGGCGCACCATTACCTGCATGGCGCCGGCCGCTACGGGCTGCAGTGCCTCACCAATCTCGACCAGCTTCCGCCCATGGGTGCGATGATCGTTGCAGCACCGCTCAAAATCCAGAACGGTTCGGGCAGCCCGCTGCGCGTGCTGGCGCTGGTTCAGGAACGCTCGACGGGATGAGAGCCGCTCGCCACCCGCCGGGCGGCAGTGTCATAGAAGCTCGTGAGCAGTTCCAGCATTTCCGTCGCCTCGCCGAGCCCCTGTTCCGCACGTTCCATCTTCTGGATCAGCGACACGAGAAGCTGCCGCCGCAGAGCCCGGTAATCCTGGGTGAGCTTGGTGCCCTTGCGGGTCGGCGTGTAGAGCGTGTCCTTGCGGGAGCGGCCCTTGACGCGTTCGATGAGCTGCAGGGTCTGGAGCTTCTTGATCGCATACTGAATGTTGGCGGTGTCGTCGCGGCCGAGGAGGCGGGAAATCTCGCCGAGCCCTTTCGGCTTGTTACGGTAACGGATCGTGTGCAGGATAGCGGTATCGAGACCGCTCAGGCCGGCGCCGGCAAGTTCGCTCGAGCATTCCGACTGCCAGCGCAGGAAGGCGGCGGAAATCCGCCACAGCGACCATTCGAATTCGGTGAGGGCGGCTTCCGACATTTCGAGGGCCGTATCGCTCAGCGGGTTTTCGGGCGTGGCAGGCGATATCATGTGGCTCTCCGGGTTGTAATCGCGTCGCGAGTAAAGCCTTAAATTCTAGTTTTGACGAGTGCGAAACCGCATACGAAAGCGGACCAAACGAGGGAAATATGCGCATCTTCTGGCAGAGCTTCATCGATGCCACTGCAAGCGCCGCTTATATGACGCGGCTCTCGGACTATCTGAACGGTATTGCCGAGCCTGGAACGACCGTTGACGTCTTCGGCATCAGTCCGCCGGATCGTCATTTCGGGCGGCTGGCCGAGTTCCGTTGCGCGGCGATCGCGATCGACAACGGGCTGGAGGCGGCGAGCCGCGGATATGACGCGGTCGTCATCGGCCATTTTCAGGATCCAGGCCTTTACGAACTCAAGTCGGCGCTGAGCATTCCGGTGATCGGTGCCGGCGAGGTCTGCATGCATTACGCGGCACGGCTCGGGCGGCGCATGGCGCTTGTCACCCTCGATGACGTGTTCCAGGCTTGGCATTACGAGCAGGCCGACCTCTACGGCCTCGGCGGCCGGGTGAAGCACGTCGCCGGCATGAACTGCGAACCTTCGGATTTCAGCGCGGCCTTTGCGGGCGACGACGAGGCGCGGCGGCGGATGCTTGAAAACTTCATCGCCTGCGCCGAGCCGCTGGTGCGGGACGGTGCCGATGTTGTGGTGCCGGCAGGCGTGCTGCCGGGCCTGCTGGTCGGCGGCGAATACGGGTTCAAGGTGCTGCATGCGCCGGTGGTCAATACCGCGGCGGTGGCGCTGAAAAGCGCCGAGATGGACGTGCGGTTGCAGAAGATCAGCGGCATCGAGGTGAGCCGCGGGCCGTTCTGTGCGCTCGCCAGCGCGCATGCGGTCGAGGATTTCCGGACTTTCGTCGCCAACGGCCGTCAGGCGCCGCTGTTTCCGAGCGGCGCTTGAATTTGTTCGTTCTGCATGTCGTTATCCCAAAACCGCGTCACACTTTTGGGCGACATGCACGTCACATGGTCAGCATCAGGCGCCCGCGCGAGATGGCGCCTTTTTCCATCAGGCGGTGGGCTTCGGCCGCCTCCGACAAGGGCATGGTGCGGGCCACCTGGGGCTTAAGCAGGCCTGTGCCGGCGAGGCCCATCATCGCTTCAAGCGCCGACTTGTCGTCGGTGATCATCGCACGGGTGACTTTGACGCCGAATTCCTCACCGCGGTCCCGGATCGGATCGGCGACCAGCCAGACCATATGGCCGCCCTTTTTCAGCACCTTGTAGGACTTGTCGTGAACTTCGCCGCCCATCAGTTCGAAGACGATGTCCTGATCGGTGAGGATCTCGGAGAAATCCTCCTCGTCATGGGCGACGACGCGGTCGGCGCCGAGGCCGAGGACATAATTGCGGTTCGTGGAGCGGCAGGTGGCGGTGACATGGGCGCCGAGATGGTGGCAGAGCTGGACGAGCAACCCGCCGACCGCACCGGAACCGGAATGTATGAGAACCTTGTCGCCGGATTTGACTTCCGCGGTGCGCACCGCAATCCAGGCGCTGAGGCCGGCATTAGTGAGTGCCACGGCGTCGATGGTCGAGAGGCCGTCGGGAATCTTCACAGCATGCTTTTCATCGACGGCGATCATTTCCGCATAACCGCCCTGGGCAAAGACGCCGGCCATGACTGCGACACGGTCTCCGATCTCAAATTCCGTGACGCCGTCGCCGACGGAAATCACCGTGCCGCCACCATCGCGGCCAGGCACGCTCGGCATGGGCAGCGTGAAATGGTTTTGCAGATGTCCCGCGCGGAGCTTCCAGTCGAAAGGCGTGACGCTGGCGGCCTCGAGTTTCACCAGGATCTGGCCCGGTCCGGCGACCGGATCGGGCAGGTCGACATAGTGCATCACATCGGCGGGGCCGTGTTCGCTGTACTGGATGGCTTTCACGTCGTCACTCCTGGAAATCGATGGGGCTTATGCGGAGCGCGCGGCGGCGACGTCGGCAGCGATCCCGGCGCCGAGAAACCTCGTATCGCTTGAGAGCAGGTAGAAGCTGATGCCGGCCTCCGTCCATTTACCGATGTCATCGGCGGAGGGGCGGAAGATGCCAACGGCCTTGCCTGCCTTGCGGGCCGCTTTGGTGATCTTGAGAATGGCCGCATCCAGCTTCTCGGCTCCATCCGGCCCTATCGCGCCGATCGAGACGGAGAGGTCGCCGGGGCCGATGAAGACTACATCGATGCCTTCGACCGCAACGATTTCCTCGACATTGGCGAGCCCTTCGGCGGTCTCGATCTGGATCGCGAGGACGAGGCTTTCATTCGCCGACTTCAGATAGTCGGGAATGCGGTAGCCGTAGCCCGCGGCACGGCCCGGTCCGACACCGCGTTCGCCGATCGGCGGATAGCGGGTTGCCAGAACGGCGGCCTTGGCCTGGGCGGCGGTCGAAACGCGCGGCACC
>NZ_JALBGW010000379.1:0-223 GCF_023006485.1 Neorhizobium sp. BETTINA12A | reverse complement strand
TCCTTCGACCCGGCGGTTCCTCCGTCCCCATGTATGGGTCCATGTGTGGGATTGGCGTCAGCTGGCGCGGCGCATCTTCTGTGCGACGCGGTTGAGGCTGCCGGCGCCGGCATTGTAGCCGGTGTCCTGGTTGGCGTTGATGCGGAAGCTGCTGATCAGGTTCAAGAGTTCGTCGGTATCGGCGGCAAGCGCCTCGGCCGAGGCGGTCGTTTCTTCCGCCATC
>NZ_JALBGW010000378.1:0-314 GCF_023006485.1 Neorhizobium sp. BETTINA12A | reverse complement strand
CACGATTTCCTACCAGGTCACCGACAAGGACGGCGATGCGGCTGCAACGCCGGGCACGCTGACCATCAATGTCGATGACGATATTCCGACGATCGGCGAGAATTCGCTGGTACAGCTCGACGACGATGCGCTGACCGGCGGTAATCCGGCAGGCAACGGCGATGATGCCGACTCTGTCAATGCGACGGGCGTACTCGCGCATGCTTACGGCGCCGATGGCGCCGGTTCAGTGCTGTGGATCGGCAGTGGCCTGACGCTGCCTGAAGGCTTCACCGCGACGCCGTCCGAAGACGGCAAGGTGATGACCATCTATC
>NZ_JALBGW010000377.1:0-405 GCF_023006485.1 Neorhizobium sp. BETTINA12A | reverse complement strand
ACCTGGCCCGCCAGCAGCAGCACCAGCGAGCCGCTCGCGAACGCTGCCGCGAGGCAGAGGAACCCGGCCAGTTGAAACAATGCGCCTGCGCGCATCCACCGGTGCCGCGGAGCAAGCGCGGTAATCCTGCTCGCGACCACCGCGACCGCACTCCAGGAGAGCGCCATGGTCACCACCAGATAACCGACCACCGCCGGCCGGAAACCGAAGACGGCGTCGATCATCAGCGCCAGGTAAACGCTGCCGACCGAATGGCTCGCCGACATCAGGAACAGCACCCAGAACCCATGCCCGAGAACCGAACCGAGCCGGAAGGCGCCTTCCGGAAACAGCCTTGGCCCGATCCGCCCGTCGAGCTTCAACGCCGGCAGGAACAGGCCCGCGCCCGCCACCACCGCCGCCGCC
>NZ_JALBGW010000376.1:0-414 GCF_023006485.1 Neorhizobium sp. BETTINA12A | reverse complement strand
GCTGGCCCGGGCGCTGTCGGTCGATCCCAAGGTGCTGCTGCTCGACGAGCCGTTCGGCGCACTCGACGCCAATGTGCGCCATGACCTGCGCCGCTGGCTGCGCGAAATCCACCGCGAGCTCGGCATCACCACGATCTTCGTCACCCACGACCAGGAGGAGGCGCTGGATCTCGCCGATCGCGTCGTCATCCTGAAAGACGGCCACATCATTCAGCAGGGTACGGCGGAAGAAGTCTGCCGCAATCCGCAATCCGCCTTCGTGATGAAGTTCCTCGGCGATGCCAACGTGCTCGCCGCCGAAGTGCGCGACGGCAAGGCTTATGCCAGCGGCGCTGCGATCGACGTTTCCGGCATGGCGGACGGCAAGGCGGAACTCTACGCCCGCCCCGCCGATCTCGATTGGTCCGCGCAGGG
>NZ_JALBGW010000375.1:0-418 GCF_023006485.1 Neorhizobium sp. BETTINA12A | reverse complement strand
ACCCAGCCGACCGCGCCGCAGACGGCAACGACGCCTCAGCAGGTCGAACGCGCCAAGGAGCTTGCCAAGGATCCGGCCGCGGCCAAGAGCGGTGAACAGGTCGTATTGCCCGTTCAGAACGGTGCCGCCGTGCTCGACAGCGCCAAGGAGGCGCCTTCCGCACGTCCGCCACGGGACGGAGAACGTCCGCGCCGTCAAGCTCCACAACAGGCCGACCAGCAGCAGCTTGCACCGCCGAAAACCGATGCAGAGGCTCAAGGCAGCACGCGTGCCACCCGCGAGCAGCTGCAGGAATTTCGTCAGCTGTCGGAAGAGCGCGGTCAGCGCCTCGACCAACGTCCGCAGTTCGAACGGCCCCGCGGTTGGGATTTCCGCGACGCAGCCGGCCTCGGCGGCAGCCGTGACCGCAACGGCGATC
>NZ_JALBGW010000374.1:0-450 GCF_023006485.1 Neorhizobium sp. BETTINA12A | reverse complement strand
CACCTGCAGTGCGGCATCGGCGCGGAACATGAAGCGGGCGAGCGCCGCGCGGCCGGCATTTTCGTCCGCCTGCGGGTTGAGCCGCCGGAAATTGTCGCGGATCGACAGCGCCGGATCGAGCAGGCTTACCCGCTGGTCGAGCATCGCGGATCTGACCGGCACCCGCACCGTGCCCGAGAAGGGCAACAGGCTGCCGGAAACCAGCGACAGCAGCGTCGTCTTTCCTGAGCCGTTCGGACCGGTGACGGCGATCCGTTCCGGCCCGGTGATCTCGAAAGAGAAGTCGTGCAGGACCGGCTCTTCCACTTCGTAACCGGCGGTGACGTTGTCGATGCGGAGCACGACCCGGCTCGCCGGCAGGCCGGTCGGCGGCAGCGTCACGGAGAGCGGCTGCAGGATCTCGATCTTTTCACGCGCGGCGGAAATGTCGGCGGTCGCCTGGATCCGCAG
>NZ_JALBGW010000373.1:0-470 GCF_023006485.1 Neorhizobium sp. BETTINA12A | reverse complement strand
TCAACGAGCGGCTTTCCGCCCTCGACGACCCGGCCGAAAGGCGCGAGGCGGTCGAAGCTGCGGAAATCGCCGTCGAGGATGCGACGATCGCTGCCGAGGATGTGGAAGCCGCACTTTCTGCCGCCCGCTCCGCCGAGCTTTTGGCGCGTGGTCCGGTGGAAGCGGCCCGCTCGGCGCTCAATGCGCTGGAGACCGAGGCCCGTACCATTTCGAAAATGCTCGCAGCCGGTGCGACGTCGGGGGATTTCGTCGCGGTTGCCGACATGATCCGCGTCGATCGCGGTTTCGAGGCAGCCCTCGGTGCCGCACTCGGGGAGGATCTCGACAGCCCGGTCGATGCCGCGGCTCCAACCTACTGGTCGGTGAATGGCGACGGTTCCGGTGATCCCGGCCTGCCCCAGGGTGCCGAGCCGCTGATCGCCCATGTTACCGCGCCGCCGGAGCTGTCCCGCAGCCTTGGCCAGATCGGC
>NZ_JALBGW010000372.1:0-488 GCF_023006485.1 Neorhizobium sp. BETTINA12A | reverse complement strand
ATCGCCGAGACCGTGCGCGGCATGCTGGGGCTCGCCGACCGCGCCCGCATCGTCGACCTGTTCGAGCATATCGTGCGCGGCGACGTGACGGCGGCGCTTTCGGAATTCACGGCGCAATACGAGGCCGGCGCCAATCCGGTCGTGGTTTTGACGGACCTTGCCGACTTCACCCATCTGACCACCCGGTTCAAATATATCCCCGACGCCGCCAACGATCCTTCGATCAGCGAAGTGGAGCGTGTGCGCGGCCGGGAATTTGCGGAGGGCGTGGCGGTGAGCACCCTGTCGCGCATCTGGCAGATGCTCCTGAAGGGCATTCCGGAAGCGGAAAACTCCTCGCGCCCGGCGGGTGCCGCCGAAATGGTGCTGATCCGGCTGACGCATGCGGCCCATCTGCCCTCGCCGGAAGATGCAGCCCGCCGTCTTGCCGATTTCTCCAATGGCGACGGCCAGCGGGCGCCGGCTCCGAACGGCAATGGCGGTGGACG
>NZ_JALBGW010000371.1:0-491 GCF_023006485.1 Neorhizobium sp. BETTINA12A | reverse complement strand
GGCGGACTGGCGCCGCCGTCGCTGCTCATCCTCGACGAACCGACCAACCATCTGGATATCGATTCCATCGCCGCGGTTGAGGCCGGGTTGCGCGCCTATGACGGCGCGCTGCTGGTGGTCAGCCACGACGAGGTGTTTCTTCAGGCGATCGGCATCACCCGCCGGCTGGAGCTGGGTTAGAGCCGGTCAGGCGGCCGGGGAACCGATCAGCGCGTCGGTCGTCACCAGATTGACGCCGGCCTCGGCGAACTGGGCATTGTAGCGGCGGATGATGGCGGCGGCGCTCTCCTGCGGCTGATCGAGCGTACTGTGGGCGTCGGCAACCACCGTCACCTTCAGCCCGGCCGCGATCGCCCCCTGCACCGTGCCGGCGACGCAGAAATCCGTCTGGGCGCCGAGGATCACCACCTCGGGCGCACCCTGGTTCTCGACCCATTGGCCGAGTTCCGGATTGCTGAACGAGTCCCGGACGGTTTTTGAGAAGGTGGGCT
>NZ_JALBGW010000370.1:0-503 GCF_023006485.1 Neorhizobium sp. BETTINA12A | reverse complement strand
CACGCTGGCGCTCGCCGCCCTGCTCCTGGCGCTCGCCAACCCGACGTTGCTGCAGGAGGACCGCGACCAGCTTTCGACCGTCGTGCCAGTCATCGTCGACCGCTCGCAGAGCCAGGATACCGCCCAGCGCAAGCAACAGACCGACGAGGCGCTCGCAAGCCTCAAGGACCGCTTCTCCCGTTACCCGCGCATCGAGACGCGTATCGTCGAGGTCGACGACGACGGCGATACCGACACGCCCTCGACAAAGCTCTTCACTGCCCTGCGTTCGGCGATATCAGACGTGCCGCCGGCCCGTATCGGCGGGGCGGTTTTCCTGACCGATGGCCAGATCCATGACCTGCCGGGCATCAACCAGGACCTCGGCTTCAACGCCCCCGTCCACGGCCTGATCACCGGCAAGCCGGACGAGTTCGACCGTCGCGTCGAGGTGGTCCGCGCGCCGCGCTTCGGCATTGTGGGCGAGGAACAGGAACTGACGCTGCGGGTCTTCGACGACGGTC
>NZ_JALBGW010000036.1:0-38616 GCF_023006485.1 Neorhizobium sp. BETTINA12A | reverse complement strand
CGCCCCTGCCCGCGCCTCGGCCGGCACCAACGTCACCGCCTTTGCCGGTGCCGCCGCCCGCAAGCTGGAACCGACCGTCGCCATCTCCACCTCCGAAATCGTCTCCTTCAAGCGGGACTACGAGGAGCGCGCCAAGGAACTCGCCGAAGAGATCGTCGAGGAACTGACCGAAGAACAGGCAGCCACCACGGCCCTCTTCTCCGACAAGGCCGCCGACGAGGCAGCGACCGCGAAGACGGAAGCCAAGAAGGTCGAAAACGAACGTCGCATGCGCTCGATCGCCCAAGGCTACACCGGCAACATGTGCGGCGAGTGCCAGAACTTCACGATGGTGCGCAACGGCACGTGCGAGAAGTGCGACACTTGCGGTGCGACGAGCGGCTGCAGCTGATGAATGTAAATGGCTGATCGAATCGTAGAAACGATCGGTTTGTCCAGAATCAGCCTCATCGAGAATTTTTCAGGCACTCCGGTGCCTGAAAAACTATATGCCTTTTGCAAGACCCGGTGCGGGAGATTGCGCAGCAGGCGGACGTGAGGCCGATCAACTTCGGCATCTACGTCGAAGATGGGATTGAAACGATCCCCGGCCGTCCGACGTGGACGAAGCCAGCTTTGCCCGGCGTGCCCGCACACCCGAGCCAGATAATTCCGACACTTGAGATCAAAACCCATTAAGCCGTGTAGCGCTATGGCAATTTTGCGCCGTAAGCGACCATCGCCCGCGCAGTTCCGCGTGCCGGCAAAAGCGCGCATCCCGTTACGGCATGTATTTGATTGCAAGCTGGTTCAGAGCGCTCATAGTGAGTCACCCGGCCGACCGGGAGGTCTATCATGGAAGGAGCGACGGGCATGCCTGGAAACCTCGATGATATCCGCGACCAGCAGCGCGACACATGGGATCGTTTTTCCGCGGGCTGGAAAAAATGGGACGAGCCGGTTCTCCGCTGGCTGGCCCCGTTTGGTGATGCGATGCTGCGGCTCGCGAACTTGCACGAGCACTCGCACGTCCTTGACGTTGCCGCCGGCACCGGCGAACCTGGCCTTACCGCGGCCGCGATGGTGCCGCGTGGAAGAGTGACGGTAACCGATCTCTCCGAGCGCATGCTGGCGGTAGCCGCCGAGAATGCGGCGCGCCGGGGCCTGTCGAATTTCGAAACCAAAGCCTGCGATGCGGGAGCGTTGCCATTTCCCGATGCACATTTCGACAGCGTTCTGTGCCGCTTCGGGTTCATGTTCTTTCCCGATATCTCGCTTGCGGCTCGAGAATTTGCCCGGGTGGCGAAGCCAGGGGCGCGTATCTGCGCGGCCGTCTGGAGTGGGCCGGACAGCAACCCCTGGGCAACGACGATCATGTCAACGATCGCTCGTCATGTGGAGATGCCTGCGCCACCGCCCGGATCGCCGGGGCTCTTTCGTTGCGCCCCGTCTGGTTTGATGCGCAGCGCCTTCGAGGGGGCCGGCCTCAAGGACATAAACGAGGAGGAAGTGTCGTCCGTCATGACCCACGAGTCGCCGGAGAGGTACTGGGACTTCATGACAGACATCGCAGCCCCAGTGGTGGCGGGACTTGCGAAAGCCGACCCGGAGACGAAAACGCGGATCCGCGACGAGGTCCTTGCTCTGGCACGACAATCCGTTCGGGACGGACAGGTGCAGCTTCGTTCGACCGCGTCTGTAATTGTCGGTACGCGGTAGATTGCCGTCCCGCGGAAGCGGAGGTGGAGATCGGGGAGGCCTGGCCAACGATTGGCTCGGTTGAAATGCGCCCATACAGGGGGCACGCGGACCTGCTGATCGGCTGGCTATGCGCCGCCCCATGACGAAATCTCAACGCACCAAAAGCAGCCGTCGCCCTTTCGCGCGATTTCCGAGCCAAGCGGACCGTCTCTCGCGGTACGCTTGACCCGGAACGTTGTGCGCTCAGTTCGGGCCGGCCGCTCCGATCAGCCCAGTCCTTCCTCGGCGAGCGCCTGGATCACGGAGGGCAGCGCCCGCATGCGGTCGAAGGCCCTGCGGAGGTTTTCCGGCAGGTCGACGCCGCTCTTGGGCGCGACCATCAGGATCCAGAACAGGTAGCAATCTGCAATCGTCATCTCGTCGCTGACGAGGAATTTCTTGTCGCCCATCTGGTCGGCGAGAATAGCGAAGGCTTTCGCAAGCTTTTCGCGGGCGCGCACTTTCTCCGGCTCGGGGAAATCCCTGAAGAAGGGCTGGTAACTTGAATGGATTTCGGATGCCATGAAAGCGAGAGACTCGAGCGCCCGCCACCGAATCATGCCCTCCTTCGGAAGAAGCTTGCCACTCTTTTCGGCGATGTAGTTCAGAATGACCGGGTTCTCCGTGAGAAACACTCCGTCCTCCAGCTCAAGGGTTGGGATATAGCCCTTCGGGTTGATGGACAGGAAATCCCGGCCGTCCTCGGTCTTTCTCTCATGGTTGATGCTCAGGAGCTTGTAGGGGAGCCCTGTCTCGATGAGCGCTATGTGATCGGCCAGACTGCAGGCGGCGGGATAATAGAAGAGGTTCATGGTGGTCTCCTTGTGGTGGACCCGTCTCGGCTTTTCTTGCCAGAGACAAGGTCTACAATGTTGACCACGACCATTTATGTGACCTAAAAATGCCCGTCAAAAGCATATCTTTGGGAGTTGGTCAGATGGATGTGACTGTTTCGCACGCGGAAGCCGATTGCAGAGGGGTGAGTGAAATCCTGAGCCGCGTCGGCGACAAATGGACGATCCAGGTCGTCGTGTCGCTTCGGTTGGGTGCCCGACGGTTCAACGAGCTGAAGCGGCAGGTGGGCGGTATTTCGCAGCAGATGCTGACACGGACGCTCAAGACACTGGAACGCGACGGCCTGGTCGATCGAACCGTCCATCACAGCACACCGCCTCAGGTCCAATATACCTTGACCCCGCTTGGGCATTCCCTGTCGGAAACCGTGCGGCAGCTCGCCGAGTGGGCCGTCATGCACCGGGGAACGATCGAAGATAACCGCCTTCAGTATGACGCCAGCGGAAAGCTGCAAGCTTTTCCGACTTAACGATTTCTCCGCACCCCGGACACCGCGCGGGATTAGCTCGGCATCCCGATGCCGCGGAGGATGAGGTCGATCCCGGCGACAAAGTCGGCACGGTCGTCATGCTGTGGCAGATAGAGGGCGATGCTTCGCGCGAACGGGAACTCGTCCGGATCCAGCCTGGACCACTCGTCGGCGACCTCCTCCAGGAATTTCGATCTGTCGAGACCGTGCTGCCCCGCAAACTGAGCATTGGCCGCGTTCTGTCCGCCGACGCCGAGGATGTAGCTGAGAATAGCCGAGACGGTCGTCCATTCGGCGTCCTGTGGCACCCCGAGGGCGCGCACCTGCTGGCCCAGACGCTCCAGGATGCGCAATATCGGCATCTTCCCGCCGGCCCGTGCCAGCGCTGAGCCTATCCAGGGATGTTCGTCCATCGCATCGAACAATCCGACGGCCAGGGCGCGGATTGTCGCCCCGGGCATGGCACCGCCCTCAGCCGCGTCCAAGGTTCGAGCGACGACGGCGTCGCAAGCCGCCGTCAGCAGATCGTTCTTGTTCTCGACGTGCCAGTAGATCGCCCCGGCGCCGGTCGCGAGCGTCTTCGCGAGCGCCTGGAATGTCAGCCCCGTCTCGCCATCGCTGTCCAGGATCCTGATCGCCGCGTCGATGATGCGATCCCTCGTGAGGGAATCCTGCCGTCTTGTTCCAACTGCTTTCTTCATGCCGTCACCTTGACATATATGGAACGTCATTCCAAATATGGAATGTCATTCCATTGTCGTTCTGAACTGCGAAAGGCTCGTCATGAGTACACATGTCGCCATCATCGGCGCCGGCCTCGGCGGCCTGACGCTTGCCCGCGTCCTCCACGTTCACGGCATCTCCGCCACGGTCTACGAGGCGGATTCTTCAGCGAGCGCGCGTCCTCAAGGCGGCATGCTCGACATCCACGAGTTCACCGGCCAGCTCGCGCTGAAGGACGCTGGGCTCCATGAGGAGTTCGTAAAGCTCATCCATCCCGGAGGTCAGCAGTCACGCGTCCTCGACAAGCACGGCAACGTCCTCATGGACAATTCCGACGACGGCACGGGCGGGCGCCCGGAGGTGCCGCGCGGGGAGTTGCGCGGGCTCCTACTGGAGTCGCTTCCCGGCGGCACGGTCCGCTGGGCAAGCAGGCTTGTGGCTGCGTACCCACTTGGCGGCGGACGTCACGAATTGGAGTTCGCGGATGGCTTCAAGGTCACCACCGACATCCTCGTCGGGGCAGACGGCGCCTGGTCGAAGGTGCGCGCCCTCGTCTCCGATGCGAAGCCGACCTATGTCGGAACGACGTTTGTGGAAACCTGGCTGTTCGACGCCGACATGCGCCACAAGGCGAGCGCCGAGGCGGTCGGCGGCGGCTCGCTGTTCGCGCTGTCGCCGGGCCAGGGCATCATGGCGCATCGCGAGCCCAATGCGACGCTTCATGCATATGTGGCGCTGAACAAACCGAAGGCGTGGATCGACGGCCTCGACTTCTCCGACTCAGCGTCTGCCACGGCCCGGATCGCGGCCGAGTTCCACGACTGGGATCCGGCACTGACGGCTCCCATCACCGATAGCGAGACAGCTCCCGTGGCTCGTGTCCTCCATCAGCTTCCACAAGACCATCGATGGGATCGGGTCCCGGGAGTGACGCTGCTCGGCGATGCCGCGCACCTGATGATACCGTCCGGCGAAGGGGCGAACCTCGCGATGTACGACGGGGCGCAGCTCGCCAAGGTGCTTGCCGCCAACGGCGCAGATGTCGAGGCTGCACTGCTGGCCTACGAGACGGATCTCTTTCCTCGTAGTGCCGTGGCCGCTGCCGAAGCCACCCAACTCGTCGGGACACTGTTCGGCGGCAACTCGCCTCACGGGCTGGTCGAGGCGTTTCTCGATAATGGACTAGGGTGTTTGATCCCGGCATTTGATGGTGCATCATTTTCCTTGGCATGGAGGGAAGCACTATGGGCCAGGTTTTACATGGGAGCGCCACGACGACAGAGGCAGTCCGTCGAGCAATACAGAATAGTGAAGAGAGCCTGAGAGCGCTTTCGAAGCGGTATGGGATCAACCAGAAGACGGTCGCCAAATGGAAAAAGCGGACGTCATTGGCCGACCTCCCGACAGGCCCGAAGGACCCACATTCGACAATCCTTTCCCTAGAAGAAGAGGCTGTTATTGTCGCCTTCCGCCGGCATACGTTGCTGCCGCTCGATGACTGCCTCTACGCTCTTCAGCCGACAATCCCGCATCTGACGCGGTCGTCCTTGCACAGGTGTCTGCAGCGCCACGGCATTTCACGTCTGCCGGAAGTCGAAGGCGACAAGGAGCCGAAGAAGAAGTTCAAAAGTTACCCGATCGGCTATTTCCACGTCGACATTGCCGAGGTGCAGACGGCTGAGGGCAAGCTCTACCTGTTTGTGGCGATTGATCGAACATCCAAATTCGCGTTCGCTGAACTCTATGCCAAAGCCGGCAAGATGAACGCGGCGCAATTCCTGCGCAATCTCATCGCAGCGGTGCCCTACGCCATTCATATCGTCCTGACCGATAATGGCATTCAGTTCACCAACCGAGCTTGTGATCGAAATGCCTTCCAGCACATCTTCGACTGGGTCTGCGACGACAACAGCATCGAGCATCGTCTGACCAAGGTGAAGCACCCCTGGACCAACGGACAGGTCGAGCGGATGAACCGAACGATCAAGGAAGCCACCGTCAAGCGCTTCCACTACGACGATTATGCGCAACTGAAAAAGCATCTGGCCGACTTCATCGACGCGTACAATTTCGGGCGCAGGCTCAAGACGCTAAAGGGCCTCACGCCCTACGAGTTCATATGCAAACGGTGGACTTTGGAGCCGGATCGATTCATCATCGATCCAATCCATCAAATGCCGGGACTAAACACCTAGGTTCTTAGATAAGTCAGCTGGACGGACCTCGCCATTTGCCGCAGACACAGGACAGAACACCGCGTCCGCCGCCGCTCGGGAACGGCCCCTTGAGACCAAGGTCCCCGCCCCCACCCGACCTTGGTCCCGAAGGCAGGATCATTGGTCCTAATCCCATGGATTTATATTCGCCGCTGCTCCAGAATGCCCGGCATCTGAAGGCCCTGAAGCGCGGAGCGTCTCCCGGTTTGGGCAGGGTATATCGAGGAGATCGGTGACTATGAACAAGGTCCTCAAGAACGGCATCGTTGTCCTGGCGCTTGCTGCAGTCTCCGTCGGCGGCGGCGTAGCCGGATTTTCAGACCTCGCTTTCGCCAAAGACGGAAACGGTGGTGGAAACGGTGGTGGCCACGGCGGTGGAAACGGCGGCGGCAGCGGCACCGATCGCGACAATCTCTCGAACCATGGCCATTCCGGCAAGAGCCGGTCGACCTCAGCCAGTCTCGGCTCCGGCAAGGAGCGGACGAAGAAGGATGCCCACCGACAGGTCTCGAAGGTGACGCCCGCCGAGAAAGCCAAGCCGCAAGCCTCTAAACTGACTGGTCTCAACTCGCTGCGGCGCAACTTCCACGCCTATCTCAACACCAGCGATCCGCGGATGACCTCGCTTTCGGCCTATATGACGGCCTATGCGCAATACGAGAAGACGAACGGCATGGCCCCGGCAGCCACGGATCCCGAACTCGGCGAAGCTGCGCTGCGCGATGCACTGAAGGATTTCGCAGGTGCCCCGGTGAGCGACGAAGCTTTCGGATGGGCGCAGGACGAGCTTGGCGTCGGTCCGGCGGTCGGCAAGATCGATCAGCTCCGTGACCATCTCGACACCCAGGCGGCTCGCTGAGAACGCCGCTATAAACCGCCAGCGCCGCGCGCCTTTTCGGCGCACGGCGCTTTGAGTTTCTCTAGCGATAAAATCCCGCCACCGTATCCGACCGATCCGGCGGGCTTGCGTCCTAGAACTTGTAGTTTACGCCAGCCTTGAGCGTCTGGTCGCGCACGTCGGTCCTGGAGGAGACGCCGCCGGAGGTGCTGCGGACGTCGTTGGTCATGGTGTAGTTGTATTCGACCCGGGCCGACAGGTTGTCGGTGAGCTTCTGCTCGACGCCGGCGCCCAGGACCCAACCCGGCTTCCAGCCGTCCGGACCGGACGTACCGTTCTTGCCGCCGAAGCTGGTGAGCGCGGCGCCTGCGGTGCCGTAGACAAGCGTCTGATTGAAGCCGACGCCGGCCTTGGCCTTGGCCGCGACCCGGCCCTTTTCGGTGATCTTGCCGCCGGGCACGCGGCTTTCGACGTTGCCGAGATGCGAAGCTTCGATTTCCGCGCCAACGACGCCGGAATCGAGGTCGATATTGTAGCCGCCGTGACCGCCGAGAACGAGGCCCTTGTCGCCATCGAACGGGTTCAGCTTGCGGGATGCCATGCCGAGATCGGCACCAACATAGGCACCACCCCAGCCCGCCTTCGGCGCGCCGGCAGGTTCGTTATAGGTCGGCGGCTCGGAATAAGGCGCCAGGTCGGCGGCCCAGAGAGGCGTGGCAGCGAATGCGGCGAGGATCGCCAGGGCGAATGGCCTGTTGTTCATGGTCTTGGTCTACTCCGTACAGCGCCTGCATCTCAAACATCAGCAGGCGGTTACTCAAAGGTTACACACCGCGCGACGGTCACGTTCATCCCACCCAAGCCCTTGAGGCCCGGACCGCCGGCAAGTTTCCATTCATTTTTCATGAATTCATAAACACTTCCTTAATCCGCAGGCCACGAGTGCCCAACAGCCGATCAACAAGTGTAACAGTCTCGGGAGCAAGCCTCGGTGCCGGCGAGATATGAAGCGGCATCGCCCTGAACCGCTCGATCCGGATGGGGCAGACATCAATAGACTTCACCCTCCGCTCTTCATCAATCCGTCGCAGCCGCGAGAATTTGGCCACCATTGCGTTCCTGAACGAGCAGAGCACGTTTCTGGTTGGACTTTGCCGCCGGCATCGTCAGACTTTGCGCCTTGCCGTTCCACAGCCCGAGATGCGTCAGTTCGCGCACCACATGCGCATGGGGCAATGTCTCGCCGGCATTTTCGCCGCGTGCCACGGGAACCTCGATAAGGCCCGCATCATAACGGACCAGCCAGATATCGGCAGGCGAAGCCGGTTTGCCGCCGCCCTCGATCGCGGCCGTATCGCCTTTCAGGCTGACCGCAGGTCCGGCAAGCGGCTTTTCTGCCGCAATCAGGCTACGAACTTCACCAAGATCCTGCCCGACAGTCGAGGTGCGACCGTTAATAACCATCTGCGGCGTGAACGGGCTCGACTGACCCAGCGCCGGTTCGTAGATCGCCTGGCGCCGCGTGAACTCCTCCCTGCCGAAAATGTCCTTCCAGCCGAGGTAGTCCCAATAGGTCACGGCGAAGCTGAGCGCCAGGATGTCGGGATCGCGGCTCAGCTTGACCAGATTGGCATTGGCGGGCGGGCAGGATGAGCAGCCCTGGCTGGTGAATAGCTCGACCACGACCGGATTTCGCGTGCCGGCCAGGGCAGGTGCTGCACCTAGGAGGCTCAGGGACAGTGCGGCGAATGCGAGACGAAAGGAATTCTGGTTGTTCACGGGGGTGCTCCTTGCAGCATGGCCATTGCAGCCTCATTCGCGGCAGGCAGCACCCCGGTTACAGGCTCACGCTTTAGTGACCATTCGGACTGCGTGGCCGCTCTTTTCGCGTCTAGGGTTTACCGGCGCGGATATGCAGGAAGATCGGTGCCACGCGAGTGTCGGCGACAACCGGTTCGGCCTTCGCCACCTCTTCGGATGCCATCGGCTCGCCGAAGGCCTCGATCACCAGTCCGGCGCCGACGACCATCGACACCCAGGTGGTCAGCGTGCGGTGGAAACGCGGTACCGAAAACGGCGTCAGCTTCGCCCGCTCCTCGGCCGGAATTTCAGAAAACAGCCAGCGTTCGATCCGCCCGTCCGTTTCGTCGAAATAATCGGCGATCTGCACCGCCACCGCCTCTCCGCTCTCATCGCGGATATTCTTGCGCGTCGGCGGCACGAAACAGGGATGCAGGATCGAGAACTGCAGGAAACCGCCCGGCTTCAGGATGCGGTAAATGCCCTTCAGCACTTGGCGCTGATCGGCCATGTCCATCATCGACATGAAGGCCGTGATGAAATCAAAACTCTCGTCCGGAAAGTCGATCCCCTGCCCGTCGCCGAGCGCATAGGCGATGCCGAGCGGATCGGCAGCCTCGGTCTCGCGGGCGTAGCGGATGAAGGTCGGGGCGATGTCGAGGCCGGTCATCTCGGCGCCGAGCCGGGCGACTGAGCGGGTATTGGTGCCCTCGCCGCAGCCGAGATCGAGGCCTTTCAACCCGGCAACCGGCGGCAGCATGTCGAGAAAGGCCGGGGTGTTCAGCACGTCCCGGTATTTGTCGTAACCGGCCCGCGAATAGATCGTCCAGGTCTCGGCATTGCTCTCCCAATGGGAGCCGACATCAGTCGCATCCATGCTCTTCCTCCTCTCAATCGTCGAATGGGCGGCGAGCTATATCCGCGACGGATGACAATGAAAAGACGTCGGAACCCGGAAAGCAGAAGCCTTCCGGCAGCAAAAACCGCCGGAAGGCTTCTGTTGGAACGAATCTCCTGGCCCGGAGGCCGGGGCGGTTACTGCAGCGTGCGCTGGAACGTCTGCATGTCCGCCGGGGACCCCGGAGCAATGCCCGCATCGCCGCCGTCGAGGCCGGTCGCGACGACGGAGACACGGAACTTGCCGTCGAGGCTGCGGTCGAAGATTGCGCCGACGACGATATCGGCATCGTCCATGACCTCGTCGCGGATGCGGCTTGCGGCTTCGTCCACTTCGAACAGGGTCATGTCGGAACCGCCGGAGATCGAGATCAGCACGCCCTTGGCGCCCTTCATCGAGATGTCGTCGAGCAGCGGATTGGCGATCGCAGCTTCCGCGGCGAGTAGCGCACGACCGTCGCCGGAGGCTTCGCCCGTGCCCATCATCGCCCTGCCCATGCCCTTCATCACCGATTTCACGTCGGCGAAATCGAGGTTGATGAGGCCTTCCTTGACGATCAGGTCGGTGATGCAGCCGACGCCAGCAAACAGCACTTTGTCGGCGGTCATGAACGCGTCGGCGAACGTGGTCTTGGCGTCGGCAATACGGAACAAGTTCTGGTTAGGAATGACGATGACGGTGTCGGCGGCGCGGCGCAGTTCCTCGATGCCGGCATCGGCCGTCTTCATGCGGCGATTGCCTTCGAAGGTGAAGGGCTTGGTGACGACGCCAACGGTCAGGATGCCGGCATTGCGGGCGGCCTGGGCGATGATCGGCGCCGCACCGGTACCGGTGCCGCCGCCCATGCCGGCCGTCACGAAGCACATGTGCGAGCCGGACAGATGATCCATGATCTCGTCGATCGATTCTTCTGCTGCAGCGCGGCCGATCTCCGGCAGCGAGCCGGCGCCGAGACCTTCGGTCACGTGGGCGCCGAGCTGGATGCGGCGGGATGCCTTGGAAGTCGCCAGGACCTGTGCGTCGGTATTGGCGGCGATGAAATCGACGCCTTCCAGCTCCTCGGCAATCATGTTGTTGATGGCGTTGCCACCGCCGCCGCCGACGCCGATCACGGTGATCTTCGGCCGCATTTCGGTAATCTGGTGTTTTTTGGCGTCCGTCATCGCAATCTCCTTGGCATCGGCACCCGCCGGCCGGGCGGCCTCGTGGCACCCGAATCACATGTATTTTAGCTGGGCAACAAGGCAGAGGCTTGGCGAAAGAACAAGCTTTGAGCCGCAGAAACCGTCCGAATGAAATTTTCCACAAGTTGCGTGGAACTTTTCCCGCTCACAGCAATTGTGAGGATTCGATCACAAAAGAGAGAGGAGCCGCGCGTATCATGCCTACGTCCGCTGCACGTACGTCTATTGCCCCGCCGGATGAACATATCCTCACCGTTCAGGAGGCCCTTGAACCGCTCTTTCTTGCGCTCGAAGAGGAAGCGGAGATCAAGATGATCGCCGCCGCCGTCAAGGCCGGCTGGTCTGTCGAAGACGCCGTCACCGCGATCGACGAGCTTCGCCGGACAGAGCTCGTATCCGCCAGCTGGGCCCATTGACCCATCACAAAAACTCGTTCGCCTGAATCCCGAAGATGTCCTAAACCTACCGCACTGCATATAAGCGTTGCGAGGATATCATGACCATCAGGAATATCTGCATCTATGGTGCGGGCGCTCTCGGGGGCACGTTTGCGACGAAGATTGCCAACGGGCTTGGCCCTGAGGCGGACGTCTCCGTCGTGGCGCGCGGCGCACATCTCGCCGCCATCCGCGACAAGGGCCTGACCGTCGAGCCGGGGGGCGATGCCGCGCCGCTCCGTGCGCGTGTCACCGCCACCAGCGATCCGTCGGATCTGCCGAAACAGGACCTGATCATCACCGGTCTCAAGGGACACCAGCTTGCCGATGCCGCCGAGGGCCTCGCCGGCCTTCTCAAGGAAGGCACTCGGATCATCATGATCCTGAACGGCATCCCGTGGTGGTATTTCCATCGGGACGCGGAAAGCGGGCATGCGGAACGCCAGCTTTCGGAGCTCGATCCCGAGGGAAAGCTGTGGCGGCTCGTCGGGCCCGAACGGGTGATCGGGTGCGTCGCCTATCAGGGTGCCGAGGTAATCGAGCCCGGCACTATCCGTCTCAACGGCGATGGCCGCTTCTTCCTCGGCGAACCCTCCGGCGAGCTCTCGCAGGACCTCCAGTCGATCTCGGCGCTTCTCGGCCGCGCCGGTCTCAACATCCTGCCGACCCAGCGGATCCGGGACGCGATCTGGACCAAGCTGATGGGTAATGCCGCCTACAACCCGATCAGCGCGCTCACCCGCGGCCGAATGAACAGCATCATGGAAAACGCGGCGCTGGTCGAACAGGTCGGCAAGGTGATGACGGAGACCAGGGCTGTCGGCGAGGCGCTTGGCGCGGTCTTCAGCGGCAGCGTCGAAGAACAGCTCAGCCGGTCGGGCGGTTTCGGCCCCGTCAGGACCTCGATGCTGCAGGACCTGCTCGCCGGCAAGGCGCTGGAGATCATGCCCCTGACCGGTATGGTGGTGGCGTTCGGAAAGCTCGCCGGCGTGCCGACGCCGACCTGCGAAACGGTGTTGGCGCTGACCCTCCAGCTCGACCGCGAAAACCTCAGAAACTGATTCAAGGTTTTATGAACCAGAATCCGCAAACCCACACAAGCGCCTGAAAAGATGAGGCGATGCCGACTTTCGACCGGCATCGCGTTTAGCGGTTTCACTTCTTGACCTGTTCCGCCCAGTTCGGCGCATTGCTCTTGCCATCCAGGAAGGGCAGCACGGTCGGCACCAGGGCCGGCGACGCGAAGGCCTCGTAGTGGGTAAGATCGGGCAGGATCGCCAGCCGGTTCTTCGGCATGTTCTCGCGCATCCAGCCCGCATCCTTCAGGCCACCGCCGAGCTTGTGATAGAATTCGACGATGTGCTCCGGGCGGATCATGTCACTGTCGCCGAAGACCAGCATGACCGGCATGGTCAACTTCGCGACCGCATCGGAGAAATCGTAATCCCGGCGCATCAGGTCGCCCATCGCGTCGAGGAGCCGCGGGAATTCGGAGACATCCGGCGCTACCGCCTTGTAGGAGATGAACATCGGCGTCTCCTTCATCATCTCGGCCATGGCACCGCTGACGGCTTCCTGCTGGGGGATCATTTCCGGGAAGAAGCCGTTCTTGGCAAAGGGTGCCGAGGCGATGACGAGCCGCCGTACCTTTTCGGGTGACTGTGCGGCCATCTGCAGGCCGACGCCGCCGCCCATGGAATAACCCAGCACATCGATCTGCCCGTAGCCGAGTTCGGAGACGATCTTGCCCATGTCGGCGCCCATGGCTTCCAGGCTGAACGGCCGCTTGCCGAGCGACGTGCGGCCATGACCCTGGAGGTCGACGCCGATGACCTGGCGGTGCTGCGTCAGCGCCGGCATGATCGGCGCGAACATATCGACGGAGCCCAGACCGCCATGAAGCAGCAGCAGCGGTTCGCCCTCCCCGCGGATCTCGTAATAATAGTTGATGCCGCCGACCTCGACATAGCCCTTCTTCGACGGCTCGGCGGCGATCGCCTGAGGTGTGGCCGCTTTCGGTTGCTGCGCTTCGGCCGGAGCCGGAACGAACGATGCGACGACGGCTGCAATTGCGGTGGCCAATATCCTGATCGACATGATGTCCTCCTCGATGGATTGGTAGGTGATGCCCCAAGGACGAAGAGGATAAGCCCGGGCCGACAATCCACGCCGAAATTTCTTCGCGCAAAAGAAAGTCCCGCCGCGAGGAGACGGCGGGACAGGTAGATTGGAGGTCAAAGTATTATTCTTGTGCGGCGGCTGCAGGGGACGAAAGCCGCCTGATTGTCTTCGGCGCGGCCTAGGGATATGCCGGCCGAAGCTGGTCTTCACGGAAGTAAACACACGGGAAACCGCAATGTTCCACTATTCGTTAACGACGTATTGTTAAGATTGATGAACTTCTATGCTGGCATCAATGAGGCAGGAATGGCCGTACCGAATTTCCGCTTTACCCACTACGACTTGAAGCCGCAGCGCGCGGGGACGACGATCGAGGTGACGTTGAATGCGGTCAACAATGTGCGCCTGATGAATGCCGCCAATTTCCAGCGCTTCACGGAACTGCTCGATTTCAAATATGTCGGCGGCATCGCCAAACGATCCCCTATCCGCCTGGTCATCCCGGAGGCGGGCCATTGGCACGTCATCGTCGACATGGAAGGCCATCACGGTCTGGCGGAATCCTCCGTTAGGCTGATCGGAGCGCCGGCCAACGTCGTGGCTCAAAAACACGCCTCTTGATCGGCTGCCAGAAGAGTTTCACTTCGGATTTCGTTCCTTGCGAAGCTTGGCCCACCAGTCGAGCCGTTTGCGGATGTCGCGCTCGAAGCCGCGTTCCGGCGGATCATAGAACGTCTGCCGGCCCATCTTTTCCGGAAAATAGTCCTGGCCTGAAAAGGCGTCCGGCTCGTCGTGATCGTAGCGGTAACCCTCGCCATATCCCTCGCCCTTCATCAGCTTGGTCGGGGCATTGAGGATGTGCTTGGGCGGCAGGAGCGAGCCGTTTTCCTTGGCGGCGCGTGTGGCCGCCTTGAAGGCGGTATAGACCGCATTGGATTTCGGCGCGGTCGCCAGATAGACGCAGGCCTGCGCAAATGCCAGCTCGCCTTCCGGCGAACCGAGATAGTCGTAGGCATCCTTGGCGGCGTTGCAGACGACCAGTGCCTGCGGATCGGCAAGGCCGATATCCTCGATGGCCATGCGCACCAGCCGGCGGCCGAGATAAAGCGGGTCCTCGCCGGCATCGAACATCCGCGCCAGATAATAAAGCGCCGCATCCGGGTCCGAGCCGCGCACCGACTTGTGGAGCGCCGAGATCAGATTGTAGTGGCCGTCCTGCGCCTTGTCGTAGACCGGCGCGCGGCGCTGGACGATCTGGGTGAGGCCGGTCGTATCGAAGACCTCCCCTTCCCGCGCGGCGCGCCAGACCTCTTCGGCAAGCGTCAGCACGGCGCGGCCGTCGCCATCCGCCATGCGGATCAGGCTGGCCCGGGCGTCGTCGTCGAGCGGCAGCGGCTTGCCTTCGGCCTGTTCGGCGCGGGTGAGAAGCTCGCTCAGGCTCTCTTCGTCATGGCTGCGGAAGGTCAGCACCCGGGCACGCGACAGAAGAGCGGCGTTGAGTTCGAAGCTCGGGTTTTCGGTGGTCGCACCGACCAGGATGACGGTGCCGTCCTCCATAACGGGTAGGAAACTGTCCTGCTGGGCACGATTGAAGCGATGGATCTCATCGACGAACAGCAGCGTCTGGCGACCGTCCATGCGGCGCAGGCGGGCGGTCTCGAACACTTTCTTCAGGTCCGCGACGCCGGAGAAGATCGCCGAGATTTGCTCGAACGCCAGCCCCGCCTCGCCCGATAGCAGCCGTGCGACTGTGGTCTTGCCGGTGCCGGGCGGTCCCCAGAAAATCATCGAGCCGAGCGAACCCGAGTCGATCATTCGGCGTAGCGCGCCATCTTCGCCGGTCAGGTGCGGCTGACCAGTGACTTCGGCAAGCGACTTCGGCCGCAGGCGGTCGGCGAGCGGCCGCCGGTTGGCGACCTCTTCCGGGACCTTCGGCGCGAAGAGATCACCGCTCATCGAAAGAACTGCCTGATACGCTGGCCGTCGCGCTCGATCTCGACCCGCCAGAAACCCGGATCATCGTTGAGCATGGCTTCCATGCCCTTGGTGCTGGTGACGGCAGTGCCGTTGAGCGAGATCAGGATGTCCTTCGGCTGGAAGCCCAGGCGCGCAGCGGGAGAGTTGCGCGTCACGTCGGTCACGATCACGCCGCTCTTTTCGGCCGGAATGTGCAGCTCGGTCGCGAGCTTCGGCGAGAGGTTGGCGATCCTCAGGCCGGCGAAGGGATTGCGGCCCTCGACAAGCCGCTCGTCGCGCGGCGTGGTTTCCGGCGCAGTGTTGAGTGCGAGGTTCACCTGCCGCTGGCCGTCCGCCGTCTGGACGGTGAGCGTCGCCTGCTTGCCGAGACCGGCGGTCGTCAGCCGGTAACCGAGCGCATCCGGATGCTCGACCGCAATGCCGTTGACGGCGATGACCACTTCACCGGGCTTGAGGCCGGCGTTGTCCGCCGGTCCACCCTCGACAACGCGGGTCACCAGAGCGCCGCGCGCGGTCTTGAGGCCGAGCGCTTCGGCGACATCCGAATTGACCGCATCGAAGCTCGCGCCGACGAAGGGGCGTTCGAAGCTCTTCTTGCCCTCGGAAGCCGCCGCCAGAAAGACTTTGACGAGATTGGCGGGGATCGCAAAACCGATGCCGTTCGAACCGCCGCCGCGCGAAAAGATCGCGGTGTTGATGCCGATCAGCTCGCCGTTCATGTTCATCAAGGCGCCGCCGGAATTGCCCGGATTGATCGAAGCGTCGGTCTGGATGAAGAAGCCGAAATCGCCCGTGGTGATCTGGTTGCGGGCAAGTGCGGAGACGATCCCGCTCGTCACTGTCTGGCCGACGCCGAACGGATTGCCGATCGCCAGCACGAGGTCGCCCACCTCGACGCGATCGGAATCGGCGACCGGCAGCACAGGGAAGTGCTCCTTCGACTTGATCCTGAGCACCGCAAGATCGACACTCTCGTCCTTCAGCACGACATCGCAGGGGAATTCGCGGCCATCCGCAAGCGCGATCTTGATGTCGTCGGCACCTTCGATGACGTGGTTGTTGGTGACCACGAGGCCGTCTGCCGCGAGGATCACGCCGGAGCCGAGCGACGACTGCTTTTCCGAACGGTTCGGCATGCGCTGGCCGAAGAACTGCTCGAAGAAGGGGTCCCCTGCAAACGGATTGAGGCGCTGCACGACCCGCTCGGCATAGACGTTGACGACGGCGCCGGCGGTCTGCTTGACCAGCGGCGAGAAGGAGAGCTGCATTTCCTGGCGGCTCTGTGGCACCACCTTGTCCTGGGCGAGTGCCGCGACTGGCATCAGGAGAGCGAGAGCGAGAAGGCCGGTCGTCACGCATTTCGGCATGGTCAGCATGTAAGTCCTCATTTGAGAAAATCCGGATCGATTTGTAGCGTGGAAAACTAGAAAGGAAAGGTGGCGGAACAACGGAGATTGTGGCGAAAACCGTCAACCTTTTTCCCTATATAGGGTCAAAATCGGGAGAAAAACATGAGCTGGCTGACGGGTTTGAAAGGCTGGGCAAAACGGCTGAAACGCGACATTCTGGCGTTATGGCTCGCTTCGCGCGACCGCCGCGTGCCGTGGCACGCCAAGCTGGTGGCCGGCGCGGTCGCAGCCTACGCGCTGTCGCCGATCGACCTCATTCCCGACTTTATCCCCATTCTCGGTTATCTGGACGATCTGCTGATCGTGCCGCTCGGCATTCTCCTTGCGATCAAGCTAGTGCCCGCGCCGCTGATGAGCGAGTTCCGCAGCCAGGCCGAACGTTGGGCCGAAAGACCCACGAGCCGCACCGGCCTCGCCTTCATCCTTTCCATCTGGTTCTGCTGTCTCGTCTTCGCTCTCTGGAGCCTCTGGGAACTGAGCTGATCTCCAGGCGTTGCGCATCGAGATCAGGAGTGCAGCCATGAGACATTTGACCATCGCCATCGCCTCGATGGGCCTTCTTATCGGCCTGACGGTCGGAGCCAGTCCTCGGACCGCGTCGGCAGCGAGCTTCGACTGCGAGCGCGGCGATCTTGCCGCCGACGAGAAGGTGATCTGCGACACGCGCACGCTCAACGACGCCGACGTGAAGATGGTGACGAGTTTCGATATCCTCACCGGCCTGATGGCAATGGGAAACCGCGGCAAACTACAGGACGAACAGAGCGCCTGGCTGAAGAAACGCCAGGCCTGCGGCGAGGATGTCGAATGCATCCGGTCAGCTTATGCCGAGAGGCTGAAGCAGCTGGACGAGGCGTATAAGAATTTGAACCGGCCGCTTTAGGAGTTTTCGCCCTGACCACTCGGCGTTACGGCGAGAATGTCGCGCTCGGCTCAAAGATCGGCATAGGCCTTTCGATCCTCGTCGCTACCCCACTCATCGAACGTGGCAAAGGGATCGTCGACCGATGGGAAAGCACGGGAGATCAGCACGCGGCCATCTGGCTCGAGCGTGTAAACAGGCTCATCGCCCTTCCGAAGCTTCAGGGTTGTACAATCGGGCTGTGGAATGGTCGCTTGTGCATCGCTTAGCGCGATATGATCGCTTTGACGGGCGGCGTATTCGAGCGCGGCAACAATGTCTGGCGCTTCCAGCGACGGGTGGTCTTCCAGAATTTCTTCCTGCGTTGCGCCTGAAGCCAACAGTTCCAGGACATCTTTCACCCGGATGCGCAGCCCGCGGATTGTCGGGGGTCCCGAACAGACGTGCGGATCAAAAGTGATGCGATGAAGCTCGGACATTTCTCATCCCTCGGGCAACATGAGCATCAGAATAGCACAAAGCGCCGACTGGTGAACCGGACGGCGCCTCGTGATTTTTCAACTCAGCTGCCGTGTCTTACTCCGGCAGAATCCGCACCGCGCCTTTGTCAGCACTTGCCGCAAACGCGGCGTAGGCCTTCAGCGCGGTGGTGACGTTGCGCTTACGGGGCTGCGACGGCTTCCAGCCGGAGGCGTCCTGCTCTTTGCGGCGCTCGGCGAGGACGGCGTCCGAAACCGCGAGGTTGATTGTGCGGTTCGGGATGTCGATCTCGATCTTGTCGCCTTCGCGCACCAGGCCGATCGTGCCGCCATTAGCCGCTTCCGGGGAAGCGTGGCCGATCGACAGGCCGGAGGTGCCGCCGGAGAAACGGCCGTCGGTGATGAGGGCGCAGGCCTTTCCGAGGCCCTTCGACTTCAGGTAGCTGGTCGGATAGAGCATTTCCTGCATGCCCGGACCGCCCTTCGGGCCTTCGTAGATGATGACCACGACGTCGCCGGCGACGATCTCGTTGGAGAGGATCGCCTTGACGGCGGCATCCTGGCTTTCAAAAACGCGGGCCGGACCGGTGAACTTCAGGATCGAGTCGTCGACGCCGGCCGTCTTCACGATGCAGCCATCGATGGCGATATTGCCCTTGAGAACCGCCAGGCCGCCGTCCTTTGAGAATGGATGTTCGACGGAGCGGATGACGCCTGCCTCGCGGTCGGTGTCGAGCTCGTCCCAGCGGGCGTCCTGGCTGAAAGCGACCTGGGTCGGGATGCCGCCAGGTGCTGCGCGGAAGAAGTTGCGGACCGCCTCGCTGCTGGTGCGGGTGATATCCCAGCGGTCGATCGCATCGCCGAGCGTTTCGGCATGCACCGTGTAGCACTCGCGGTTGAGTAGACCGCCCTTATCCAGTTCGCCGAGGATCGACATGATACCGCCGGCGCGGTGGACGTCTTCCATATGAACGTCGGCCTTGGCCGGCGCGACCTTGGAGAGGCACGGGACGCGGCGCGAGAGCTGGTCGATATCGTCGAGGTTGAAATCGACCTCGCCTTCATAGGCGGCGGCGAGGATGTGCAGGACGGTGTTGGTGGAGCCCCCCATGGCGATGTCGAGCGTCATGGCGTTCTCGAAAGCCTGCTTGGTGGCAATCGAGCGCGGCAGGACGGAATAGTCGTCCTGCTCGTAATGACGGCGGGCGATATCGACGATCAAATGACCGGCCTCCACGAACAGGCGCTTGCGGTCGGCATGGGTCGCGAGCACCGAGCCATTGCCGGGCAGCGACAGACCGAGCGCTTCGGTCAGGCAGTTCATCGAATTGGCGGTGAACATGCCTGAGCACGAGCCGCAGGTCGGACAGGCCGAACGTTCGATGACCTTGACGTCCTCGTCGCTCATCTTGTCGTCGGCGGCGGCAACCATGGCGTCGATCAGGTCGAGCGAATGGGTTTTGCCCTTCAGCACCACCTTGCCGGCTTCCATCGGGCCGCCGGAGACGAAGACGGCCGGTATGTTGAGGCGCATCGCTGCATTCAGCATGCCGGGGGTGATCTTGTCGCAGTTGGAGATGCAGACCATGGCGTCGGCGCAGTGGGCGTTGACCATGTATTCGACCGAGTCGGCGATGATTTCGCGCGACGGCAGCGAATAGAGCATGCCGTCATGGCCCATGGCGATGCCGTCGTCGACGGCGATCGTGTTGAATTCCTTGGCGACGCCGCCTGCCGCTTCGATCTCGCGGGCGACGAGCTGGCCTAAATCCTTCAGGTGCACATGGCCGGGCACGAATTGGGTGAAGGAGTTGACCACCGCAATGATCGGCTTGCCGAAGTCGCTGTCCTTCATGCCCGTCGCGCGCCAAAGCCCGCGCGCGCCGGCCATATTGCGGCCGTGGGTCGTGGTTCTCGAGCGGTAAGCTGGCATGGTGTTGTCCTCGATCTCTTCTTGCGGGCCGGCACAGTCTACCGCTTTCGGGAGACGCGCGCAAAAAGCCCGTGGTTTTGTGGCTTTCCTAGCGCAAAGCGCCCGGAGTGTCACTATCACGACAGGCCAAAGCGGTACGGTTGGGAAGACCTACAGAAACCGAAATTGTGTTCCCGATCCCAAACCTCTATATTAATTTCAACGCCGCCTGGAGAAAGCAATGACCTCCATCATGTCGATCATCGTTCACGCCACCTGGGACGAGGAAGCCTCCGTGTGGGTCGCGACGAGCAACGATATCGAGGGATTGGCTGTTGAAGCCGATACCATGGAAGAGCTTGAACCAAAGGTGAAAGCCGCGCTCGCCGACTTGATTGAGCTTAACGGCACCTCATCTCTGCTTCACTAGTTCACCTCTCCCGCAGTTCATCCGGATGGATATCGAAGTGGTCGAGGATCATCTTGACGTTGCGGCGGTGCGATTTGAAGAAAAGGTCGAAGACATCGCCCGCCAGCGGTACGCTGCCGAGCAAGGAGTCCGCGGCAATGTTGCCGAGCATCCGGGTAAGCTTTGCGGTCGGCAGGCCGAGCTTTCGGGCTTCGTTGACGATGTAAAGGCCGACCAGCGCGCCGCCCGCATCGCCGACGAGCGGGATGAGGCCGAAGACCGAATCGGCGCCGAAACGGATGCGGGTGCCGGGAATGCCGATTGCCGTATCCATCAGCCGCGCAATGCCCGAAAGGCGGCGCAGGCGCCGTAGTCTCTCAGTGCGGTCGGCGAGGGTTTCGTGGCTTCCGGCATCCCATGTGCGTGCCGTCATCGGCAATCTCCTCCTGCCGGGCGAATGGCCCTGCGATGAGAACTGAAGAACTCGAAATGGGGTTCCATCGACGGCATTTCCATCCGCAAACCTCCGGTTTTTCACGCAAACGTGGTTCGAACCAATCTTCCCGCCGCTGTGAAACCTTTCGGTTCCGCGTTACGTATAGGAGCAAGAAGGCACTCGTTGCCGTAGAGGAGATTTTCGACATGCCCGCCTATCGTCCGCCGCATATTCCGGCTTCTGAAATCACCCCCCGCGATATCTACATGTCGCGCCGGAATTTTATGGGCGCTGCGGCCGCAGCCGGGCTTGCCTTTGCAGGAGCCGACAGCGCTTTTTCCGCGCCGCTGACGGCCAGCCCCAGCGCCTTCAAGCTGGACGAGACGCCGACGCCGAAGGAGGCGGTCACCACCTACAATAATTTCTATGAGTTCGGCGTCAACAAGGAAGATCCGGCCGCCAATTCCGGCGACTTCAAACCGACGCCGTGGTCGGTGAAGGTGGATGGAATGGTCGGCAAGCCGAAGGAATTCGGGCTTGAGGAACTGATGAAGATGACCCTCGAGGACCGCACCTACCGGATGCGCTGCGTCGAGGGCTGGTCAATGGTGATCCCGTGGATCGGCTTCCCGCTATCTGCCCTTCTCGACCAGGTCGAACCACTCGGCAGCGCCAAATACGTCGCATTCGAAACCGTAGTGCGACCGGAGCAAATGCCGGGCCAGAAGGGCTTTTTCCAGGCGCTGCCCTGGCCCTATGTCGAAGGCCTGCGGCTCGACGAGGCGCGCCACCCGCTGGCGATCCTCGCGGTCGGCCTTTACGGCGAGACGCTGCCGAACCCCAACGGGGCGCCGATCCGGCTCGTCGTGCCGTGGAAATACGGTTTCAAGAGCATCAAGTCGATCGTCAAGATTTCGCTGGTCGAGAAGCAGCCGCAAACCACCTGGAAGAATGCCAACGCCCGCGAATACGGCTTCTATTCCAACGTCAATCCGGCAGTCGACCACCCGCGCTGGAGCCAGGCGACGGAACAGCGGATCGGCGAAAGCGGCTTCTTCGGTGCCAACCGCCGCCCCACGCTGCCCTTCAACGGTTATGCGGACCAGGTAGCAAGCCTTTATGACGGCCTCGACTTGAAGGCGAATTATTGAGGATGGCGAGCTTTCCTACCCTGCCCCGCCGCTATCACAAGGCAAGCGTCTGGGCACTCTACGTCATCGGGCTCGTTCCGGCTGCCTGGTACTTTTACCTCGGGTTGACCGGTGGCCTCGGCTTCAATCCGGTCAAGGAGTTCGAACATCAGCTCGGCATCTGGGCGCTGCGGTTCATCATCGCAACGCTCGCGATCATGCCGCTGCGCGATCTCGCCGGCATCAACTGGATCCGTTATCGCCGAGCGCTCGGGCTGATCGCTTTCTATTACGTGCTCCTGCATTTTTCGGTCTATGTGTCGCTCGACCTGCGTTTCGATTTCAGCGCGGTGGGCGGCGATATCGCCAAACGGCCCTATATCACCATCGGGTTTGCCTGCCTGCTGATGCTGATCCCGCTTGCGGTCACCTCCAACAACTGGTCGATCCGAAAGCTCGCCCAGGGCTGGAACAAGCTGCACAAGCTGATCTACCTGATCGCCGCCGGCGGCGCGCTCCACTATGCGCTGGCGGTCAAGTCCGTGACATTGGTGCCGTTCATGCATATCGGGTTGATTGCCCTGCTGCTGGCCTATCGATCCCTCAGACGGCCGGTCCTGAATTGGAAAAGGGCCAATAACAAACCGGTAAAACCCGTGGCCTCGCAGAGGGCAAGGCAGAACGGCTGACGCGAAGGGCGAATCGAGCGCCTCGGCATTTTAACGGATGCCCCCTCAACGCACGGAGCCGGATCCATCGATCCGGCTCCTTTCATGTTCAAGGTCTTTGAGGCCCGCTCAGAAATGCTTGCGGAACAGCAGCCGGTCGAGCGACAGGTACCCTCCTCCAAAGGCGGCGTAGAGGAAGGCGCCGCCTGTCCAGAACAGCGAAGCCAGTTCTGCCTTGCTCTGAACCTGTTCCAGGAAGATGTGACCGCCATCCTTCAGCCGCGCCAATGCCTGCGGCGTAAACAACTGCTGGCCGCCGGCCTTCAGCGCCTCAATGCCGGCCGGGGTCAGGAAAGCGTCGCCATAGGGATGGGTGACGTGGAACCAGAGGGTCATGGCCAGCATCACGCCGTTAGCGAGCGCAATGGGGCGGGTGAACAGGCCTGCTGCGATGAACATGCCGCCGAAGAATTGCAGGGCGGCCAGGAAGGGCGACCAGAACCAGCCCGGATACATGCCGATATTTTCGACGAAGCCTACCTGCGCCAGCGGCGCAATGATCTTCGGCCATCCCTCGATTACCAGCATGCCGCCGACCGCCAGCCGGAATATGCTCCAGGCCATGGGCTGCGCCAGCTTCTCATAGATAGGGGCCAAAGCGGGAATGACGAGTTCGTCTTTCGCATTTTCAAAAACTACATGCTCAACCATTTTCGTACCTCACGATCTTGTCTCAATGCCGAGACCCTATCGCTTTGGCCGGGTGAGCTCTTGACGCAGGTCAAGCCGTTCGATCGATCGGTAAGGTCGCCACCATAGTTGGCCGGAAACGCGAAAAAGCCGGGCGTCTCCACCCGGCTTTTTCAATTCCGACGATGCGGAAAATTATGCGGCTTCGGCAGCGTCTGCTTCAGCAGCAACACGAGCCTTGTCGGCTGCGCCCTTGGCGTCGACATCGCGTTCAACGAACTCGATAACGGCCATGGCAGCGTTGTCGCCCTGGCGGAAGCCGGCCTTCATGATACGCAGGTAACCGCCGTTGCGGGTTGCGTAACGCGAAGCGATGGCGTCGAACAGCTTCTTGACGGCGTCCTGGTCCTGGATCTGCGAGATCGCCTGACGACGAGCGTGCAGGTCGCCGCGCTTGCCGAGGGTGACGAGCTTTTCAACGATCGGACGGATTTCCTTCGCCTTCGGAAGGGTCGTGACGATCTGCTCGTGGGTGATGAGCGAAGCCGCCATGTTGGCGAACATCGCCTTGCGGTGGCTGGCAGTACGGTTGAGCTTGCGGCCGGCTACTCCGTGGCGCATGGCTATTCTCCTTTAATGCAGGTACCCATCTATTTTCGGGCCTGCCGTTTCCTGGCACATACGGGCACTCATCTCTTTCGATCAGAGGCCCGCTGTTTGACGGGGAAAGGCAGTCAAAACCTGCCTTTGTTGATTTCAGTACTGGTCTTCGTAACGCTTGGCGAGATCTTCGATGTTTTCCGGCGGCCAGGCGGGAACTTCCATACCCAGATGGAGGCCCATGGATGCCAGAACTTCCTTGATCTCGTTCAGCGACTTGCGACCAAAATTCGGAGTGCGCAGCATTTCCGCCTCGGTCTTCTGGATGAGGTCGCCGATATAAACGATGTTGTCGTTCTTCAGGCAGTTGGCCGAACGGACCGAAAGTTCCAGTTCGTCCACCTTCTTGAGAAGCGCCGGGTTGAACGCGAGTTCGGTAACCGATTCTTCTTCGACGTCCTTCTGCGGTTCGTCGAAGTTGACGAAGACCGAGAGCTGGTCCTGAAGGATGCGAGCAGCGAAGGCAACGGCGTCTTCACCCGTGACCGAGCCATCGGTGTCGATGGTCATGGTCAGCTTGTCGTAGTCGAGAACCTGACCTTCGCGGGTGTTTTCCACCTTGTAGGACACTTTCTTGACCGGCGAATAGAGGCTGTCGACCGGGATCAAGCCGATCGGAGCATCTTCGGCACGGTTGCGATCGGCAGGAACGTAGCCCTTGCCGTTGTTGACCGTGAATTCCATGCGGATCTCGGCGCCCTCGTCGAGGGTGCAGATGACATGGTGCGGGTTGAGGATCTCGATATCGCCAACCGTCTGGATGTCGCCGGCGGTTACCGAGCCCGGGCCCTGCTTGCGCACGACCATGCGCTTTGCGTCGTCGCCATCCATCTTGATGGCGATTTCCTTGATGTTGAGCACGATGTCCGTCACATCCTCCCGGACGCCCGGGATCGAGGAGAACTCATGCAATACGCCGTCGATCTGCACGGCGGTTACAGCCGCACCGCGCAGAGACGACAGAAGCACGCGACGAAGCGCGTTGCCGAGCGTCAGGCCGAAGCCGCGCTCGAGAGGTTCGGCAACCAGGGTTACCTTGGTACGGCCGGAGGAGGAGAATTCCACCTTGTTCGGCTTGATCAGTTCCTGCCAGTTCTTCTGGATCATCACTAAATACCTTCCGTTCGTTGCCACCATCCAATCGTGGCAACCGAGCATGAGGAGCACCGATCGAAACGATGTCCATCGGCGATATGGGTAAAGCCGCCGAACCTCCAGGGAGGGTCAGGCGGCTATTCCCGAGTTCAGACAGAGGCCACCCGCCGGTAGCCCCTTCGCTTTCCGACGATCAGACGCGGCGCTTCTTGCGCGGGCGGCAGCCGTTGTGCGGGATCGGGGTCACGTCGCGGATCGAGGTGATCATGAAGCCGGCAGCCTGCAGAGCGCGTAGAGCCGATTCACGGCCGGAACCCGGACCGCAGACTTCGACTTCCAGCGACTTCATGCCATGTTCCTGAGCCTTCTTGGCGCAGTCTTCGGCAGCGATCTGAGCTGCGAACGGGGTCGACTTGCGCGAACCCTTGAAGCCCTTCGCACCAGCAGACGACCAGGCAATTGCATTGCCCTGCGCGTCGGTGATGGTGATCATCGTGTTGTTGAAGGTAGAATTGACGTGGGCAACGCCCGACGTGATATTTTTACGCTCGCGTCTACGGACGCGGGTGGCTTCCTTGGCCATTTTATCCCTTTCGTTGATCTCTGCACCGCCGTAATTCCAGCGGCTCCACCTCAGGTGAGCAATCGTTAGTCGCTAGTGAGCAGGACTAATCACCGCTCACTAATCACTGCTCACTTGAAAATTACTTCTTCTTACCAGCGATCGCCTTTGCCGGACCCTTGCGGGTGCGGGCATTGGTGTGCGTGCGCTGACCGCGGACCGGAAGGCCACGGCGATGACGCAGGCCGCGATAGCAGCCGAGGTCCATCAGACGCTTGATGTTCATCGCGGTTTCGCGACGAAGGTCACCTTCGACCTGATAGTCGCGGTCGATGGTTTCGCGGATCTGAAGGATTTCCGAGTCCGTCAACTGATGGACGCGCTTTTCAGCCGGAAGACCGACCTTCTCCATGATTTCCGATGCGAATTTCGGGCCGATCCCGTGAATGTAGGTCAGCGCGATGACAACGCGCTTCGCAGTCGGGATGTTGACGCCAGCGATACGTGCCACGCCTATTCTCCTTGTTCCAGTTGCCATCCGGCAAGTGGTACTTCTTCCATGAAAGCAGCCAGATCTATGGCCGCCAGTTCAAACACCATACGGAACAGGTCAAAACGACCGGTCTCGGATGTCCTTGCGGGAAATCCGCGCCGATCGCTAAAGCTGTCGCGAGTTGGCGCGGTGTTTAACGGAATCAGTGCTGAAATGCAACCGCTCCGCCCAAGATTCTTTAACAGATCGATGACGGCTCAAAGAGCCGCCAGGATATTTTCGATATCGGACGTGACTTTGTCCATGTCCGCCATGCCGTCGACAGCCTTGAGCTTGCCCTTGGCATGGTAATAACCGATCAGCGGCGAGGTTTCCTTGTAGTAGACCTCGAGGCGCTTGGTCATGGTCTCGGCATTGTCGTCCGGACGGCGCTTGAAATGCGTCGAACCGCATTTGTCGCAGACGCCTTCCTGGGACGGCTTTTTGTCCGTGTCGTGGTAGACCGTGCCACACTGGGCGCAGGAATAACGGCCGGAGACGCGACGCACGAGTTCCTTGTCGTCGACACGCAGTTCGATGACGACCGAAAGATCAAGACCCTTGGCCTTCAGCATCGCCTCGGTCGCGTCCGCCTGCACAAGCGTGCGCGGGAAGCCATCCAGGATGAAGCCATTGGCGCAGTCGGGCTGGTCTATACGCTCGGAGACGATCGCATTGACGATTTCGTCGGAGACAAGGTTGCCGGCGTCCATGACGGCCTTGGCGCGCTTGCCGACTTCCGTCTCGGCGGCCACCGCTGCACGCAGCATATCGCCCGTGGAGAGCTGCGGGATACCGTGCTTCTCCACGATCCGCTGGGCCTGGGTCCCCTTCCCCGCACCCGGCGGCCCTAAAAGAATCAATCTCATCGTCCCCTCTTTCCTCCGCGCAGTTTCGACTTCTTGATCAGACCCTCATACTGCTGCGCAATGAGGTGCCCCTGAATCTGTGCTACCGTATCGAGGGTTACACTGACAACAATCAAAAGCGAAGTCCCACCAAGGGCTAATGGCACGCCGGTGCGGGCCACCAGGAATTCAGGCAGGATGCAGACGAAGACAAGGTAGACCGCGCCGATGACCGTGATTCGGGTCAGCACGTAATCGATGTATTCGGCGGTGCGCTCGCCAGGACGGATGCCCGGAATGAAGCCGCCATGCTTTTTCAGATTATCGGCGGTATCCTTCGGATTGAAGACGATCGCCGTGTAGAAGAAGGCAAAGAAGGCGATCAGCAGGCCGTAGAACAGCATGAACAGCGGCTGGCCGTGGCCGAGCGCCGAGATGATCATCGTCGCCCAGCCCGGCAGACCGGAATTGCCGGCAAAGCCCGCGGCAGTCGCCGGCAGAAGCAGCAGCGAGGAGGCGAAGATCGCCGGGATGACGCCCGAAGTGTTGAGCTTCAGCGGCAGGTGCGACGTATCGCCCTGGAACATGCGGTTGCCGACCTGGCGCTTCGGATACTGGATCAAAAGGCGGCGCTGGGCGCGTTCGACGAAGACGATCAGCGCGATAACGCCGATGGCGACGACCAGCACGGTGAGAATCAGTGCGGTCGGCAGAGCGCCGGTGCGACCGAGTTCCAGCGTGCCGGCAAGCGCCGTCGGCAGGCCGGCGGCAATGCCGGAGAAAATGATCAGCGAAATGCCGTTGCCGATGCCGCGCGACGTAATCTGCTCACCGAGCCACATCAGAAACATGGTGCCGCCCAGCAGCGTGACGACCGTCGAAAGCTTGAAGAACCAGCCCGGATCGACCACCAGGCCCTGGCCACTTTCGAGGCCGGCCGCGATGCCATAGGCCTGCAGCGTGCCGAGCAGCACCGTTCCGTAGCGGGTATACTGGTTGATGATCTTGCGGCCGGCTTCGCCTTCCTTCTTGAGGTTTTCAAGCGAAGGGACGACCGAGGTCATCAGCTGCACGATGATCGATGCGGAAATATAGGGCATGATGCCGAGCGCGAAGATCGCCATGCGCTCCACTGCACCGCCCGAAAACATGTTGAAAAGTCCGAGGATGCCGCCAGCCTGGCCGCGGAAGGCCTGCGCATAGGCTTCGGGGTTCAAGCCCGGAAGCGGGATATGGGTGCCGAGGCGATACACGAGAAGTGCCGCAAGGGTGAACCAAAGCCGCTTCTTGAGATCCTCCGCCTTGGCGAAGGTCGCAAAATTCAGATTGGAGGCAAGTTGTTCCGCTGCAGAAGCCATGCAATTCTCCGCCCGACCAATTCTCCGGCGGCGGGGGAAATGCCAGGTCCGGAAAGCAGTCTAAAAATTCAGGTTCACAAAAACCGGGCGCGCGAGATTGCCAATGCAATCGGATGCCTCACCCTGTTTTCCGTATGATCCCGGTCAGGCGACCAACAGGATCGCTTCGGGATCGTGAGGCTCACATATGGAGATAAAATCGCCCGGTGTGAAGCACAAACCGGGCGATTTCTAAACGATTTATTCGGCTGCTGCTTCGGCTACGACGAGCAGCTTGATCGAAGCGCCGGCCTTTTCGATCTTTTCGACGGCAGCCTTGGAGGCGCCGGCGACTTCGATCGAAACCTTGGTCGTCAGCTCGCCGTCGGCGAGGAGGCGAACGCCGTCCTTGGGGCGACGGATGACGCCGGCAGCCTTGAGGGCAGCCGCATCGATCGTTGCCTTCGGGTCGAGCTTCTTGGCATCAATCGCGGTCTGGATACGGCCGAGCGAAACGACGGCGTAGTCAGTCTTGAAGATGTTGGTGAAGCCGCGCTTCGGCAGGCGACGATAGATCGGCATCTGGCCGCCTTCGAAGCCCTTGATCGCCACGCCAGAACGGGCCTTCTGACCCTTCACGCCGCGACCGCCGGTCTTGCCCTTGCCCGAACCGATACCGCGACCTACGCGGATACGGTCCTTGGAAGAGCCTTCGTTGTCCTTGATCTCATTCAGTTTCATGGTCAATTCCTCCGTCTCACTTCTCGTCGACGACGCGAACGAGATGCTGGACAGCCCGGATCATGCCACGAACGGAAGGAGTATCTTCCAGCGTACGGGTCCGGTGCATCTTGTTGAGGCCGAGACCGATCAGCGTCTGACGCTGGACGGCCGGGCGGCGGATGGGGCTACCGGTCTGCTCGACCGTAACCGTCTTCTTGGCTTCTGCCTGAGTGGCTTTCTTGGCCATTATCGCTCTCCTTATTCTTCCTGCGCATTGCCGGAAGCGGCGCGGCGAGTCTGCAGCGTTGCATACTTGATGCCGCGCTGAGCTGCTACGTCCTTCGGATGCACCTGATGCTTCAGGGCGTCGAACGTTGCGCGAACCATGTTGTACGGGTTCGACGAACCGGTCGACTTGGCGACGACGTCATGGACGCCGAGCGTTTCGAATACGGCGCGCATCGGGCCGCCGGCGATGATGCCGGTACCAGCCTTGGCCGAGCGCAGCAGAACCTTGCCGGCGCCGTGGCGGCCGTTGACATCGTGATGCAGCGTACGGCCATCACGCAGGGGAACGAAGATCAGATCGCGCTTTGCGCTTTCGGTCGCCTTGCGGATGGCTTCCGGCACTTCGCGTGCCTTGCCATGGCCGAAGCCGACGCGGCCCTTCTGGTCGCCGACGACGACGAGGGCTGCAAAACCAAAACGACGGCCGCCCTTGACGACTTTGGCGACGCGGTTGATCGCGACCAGCTTGTCGACGAACTCGCTATCGCGCTCTTCGCGGCTCTGGCGATCTTCGCGCTGGCCTCTTCTTTCTTGTGCCATTGTTCTTTTCCTTTTTCTTTTCCGGGTGCAATGGGCAATTTCCGGGAGCCAACCATCCCCTGCCCACGAAGGACTAGGATGGAACGACTTATGAGTGCGGCGAACCGCATTTCGCCCGCCTCCCCTATTTCAGGGATGCGGGCGAAAATTCTTAGAAGCTCAGGCCGCCTTCGCGGGCAGCTTCGGCCAGGGCCTTGATACGGCCGTGATAGATGAAGGCGCCGCGATCGAACACGACTTCCGTCACGCCGGCCTTGGTGGCGCGTTCTGCAACCAGCTTGCCGACAGCGGCAGCAGCCGCAACGTCAGCACCGGTCTTCAGCGACGTGCGCAGACCGGCATCGAGGGTGGAGGCGGCAGCAAGCGTGCGGCCGGCCACGTCATCGATGACCTGGACATAGATGTTCTTGGACGAACGGTGAACCGACAGACGCGGACGGCCATTTGCGACCTTCTTGATCTGGCGGCGAACACGGCTCGCACGCTTGGTGAGTGCTTCTTTTCTGGTAGCCATGATCCGTCGTCCTTACTTCTTCTTGCCTTCCTTGCGGACGATCCGTTCCTCAGCGTACTTGACGCCTTTGCCCTTGTAAGGCTCTGGACCGCGGTATTCGCGGATTTCCGCGGCAACCTGACCGACCTGCTGTTTATTGATGCCGGTGACGACGATTTCCGTCGGCTTCGGCACGGCAATGGTGATGCCTTCCGGGGTCTGGTAGACCACGTCGTGAGAAAAACCGAGCGCCAGCTGCAGGTTCTTGCCCTGCAGGGATGCGCGGTAACCGACGCCGTTGATTTCAAGCTTGCGCTCGAAACCGTCCTTCACACCCTTGAAGATGTTTTCGATCATCGTGCGGGACATGCCCCACTTCGAACGAGCATCCTTGCTGTCGTTGACCGGGGTCACCGAGACAGCATTGTTTTCGAGTTCCAGCTTGATTTCGTCGTTTGCGACGAAGAAAAGCTCACCCTTCGGGCCCTTGGCAGTCACTTTCTGGCCATCAACAGTGGCCGTGATCCCTGCAGGAACCTGAACGGGCTTTTTACCGATACGAGACATGTTTCAATCCTGTCTGTTCGCTATGGAGTTCCCCTACCCTGCCTTAGAAGACAGAGCAGAGAACCTCGCCACCAACGTTCTGTTCGCGAGCCTGGTGATCGGCCATCACGCCCTTCGGAGTCGAAAGGATGGTGATGCCGAGGCCGTTCGCGACCTGCGGAATGGACTTTACCGAGACATAGACCCGGCGGCCCGGCTTGGACACGCGGCCGATCTCACGGATCACCGACGCGCCTTCGTAGTACTTGAGTTCGATTTCGATCTCGGCCTTGCCGTTACCGAAGTCGATTTCCGAATAACCGCGGATATAGCCTTCAGCCTGCAGGACGTCGAGAACGCGTGCACGCAGCTTGGAAGCAGGCGTGGAAACGGTCGACTTGCGGCGGGCTGCGCCGTTGCGGATACGGGTGAGCATATCGCCCAAGGGATCAGTCATGGTCATCTAACGATCTCCTTACCAGCTCGACTTGACGATGCCCGGCACCTTGCCGAGATTGCCGAGCTCACGAAGCGCGATACGCGACATCCTGAGCTTGCGATAGAAAGCGCGCGGGCGACCGGTGACTTCGCAACGGTTGCGGATACGCGTCTTCGAGCCATCGCGCGGCAGAGAAGCGAGCTTCAAAGTTGCCTTGAACCGTTCTTCGATCGAAAGTTCCTGGTTCATGATGGTAGCCTTCAGGGTCGCACGCTTGGCGGCCTGGTTGGCAACTGTCTTGCGGCGGCGCTTGTTCTTTTCAACTGCGCTGGTTTTCGCCATATGGGAGTTCCTTCTAAACGCTCGTCGTTACGGTTACTGGCGGAACGGGAAGTTGAACTCTTTCAAGAGAGCCCGTGCTTCGTCGTCCTTGGTAGCCGTCGTGCAAACGATGATGTCCATGCCCCACATCTGATCAACCTTGTCGTAGTTGATCTCTGGGAACACAATGTGTTCCTTGATGCCCATGGCGAAGTTGCCACGGCCGTCAAAGCTTTTCGGGTTCAGGCCGCGAAAGTCGCGAACGCGCGGGAGCGCGATGTTGATCAGACGGTCCAGGAATTCGTACATGCGGGCGCCGCGAAGCGTGACCTTGGCACCGATCGGCATGAATTCGCGAACCTTGAAGCCCGCGATGGAATTCCGTGCCTTGGTGATGACCGGCTTCTGGCCAGCGATGGCAGCCAGGTCGGCAGCAGCCACGGAAGGCTTCTTCGAGTCAGCCGTCGCTTCGCCAACACCCATGTTGATGACGATCTTGTCCAGCTTGGGGATCATCATGTCGTTTGCGAAGGAGAACTGCTCCTTCAGCGCGGCGCGGATGCGGGAATTGTATTCCGCCTTGAGCCGCGGCTCATACTTTGCCTCAGCCATCGATCACATCTCCCGTACGCTTGGCTACACGCACCTTCTTGCCGTCGACGACGGAGAAGCCAACGCGGGTCGGCTTGCCGTCTTTCGCGGCGATCGCGATGTTCGACAGGTGAATGGACGCTTCCTTGTTGATGATGCCGGCTTCCTGCGTCTGAGACTGACGCTGGTGGCGCTTCACCATGTTGATGCCACGCACGACGGCGCGGTCTTCCTTCGGCATAACCTGAAGGACTTCGCCGGTACGGCCCTTGTCCTTGCCGGCGAGTACGACGACGCTGTCGCCCTTCTTGATCTTGTTCATCGCATGAGCTCCTTACAGTACTTCCGGAGCCAGCGAGATGATCTTCATGTGGTTCTTGGCGCGAAGTTCGCGCGGAACCGGTCCGAAGATACGGGTGCCGATCGGCTCTTTCTTGTTGTCGATGAGGACCGCTGCGTTGTTGTCGAAGCGGATGACGCTGCCGTCCGGACGACGGATGTCCTTGGCGGTACGCACAACAACCGCCTTCATCACGTCACCCTTCTTGACGCGGCCGCGCGGGATGGCTTCCTTGATCGAAACGACAATGATGTCGCCGATGGAAGCGTACTTGCGCTTGGAGCCGCCCAGCACCTTGATGCACATGACACGACGTGCGCCGGAATTATCCGCCACGTCGAGGTTTGTTTGCATCTGAATCATGTCAGGTCGCCTTTTTCTAATGACCGGAACGACCGGGCGTCAAAGACGCCCCGTTTCGGCTTATGGACAGAATCTCATTGTGCGCGGGTGGGTCTTGCCAAGGTGGTTTCCTTAAAAGGACCTTCCCTGCGCTCAAAGCAAAAGAACGCTCGTTTCCGAGCGTCCTGCGCCAGTGGGGTGCTTCTTACAGGATTCTACGCCGGGCGCAAGGCCCAGACGCAGGTCCGAAGCAAATTAAGCCTGGGCGGAAACAACCGTCCAGGTCTTGTCCTTGGAGATCGGTGCGCATTCCTCGATGGAAACGACATCACCTACCTTGTACTGGTTGTTCTCGTCATGCGCCTTGTACTTCTTGGAACGGCGGACCGTCTTCTGAAGCAGCGGATGCGCGAAGCGGCGCTCGACCCGGACAACAACGGTCTTCTCGTTCTTGTCGGAAACTACGACGCCCTGCAGAATGCGTTTCGGCATATTATTTTTCCTTAGGCCTTGGCTTCTGCCGCCTTCTGGCGGGCAATGGTTTTCACGCGGGCGATGTCCTTGCGAACTTCGGTGATGCGCGAGGACTTCTCGAGCTGGCCGGTGGCCTTCTGGAAGCGCAGGTTGAACTGCTCCTTCTTCAGGTCGGCGAGCTTGTCCTTGAGCTGGTCGGCCGTGAGGCCGCGAACGTCTTCGGCTTTCATGTGCCTTGCTCCTTACTCTGCGATGCGCTGTACGAAGCGCGTCTTGACCGAGAGCTTGGCAGCACCGAGACGAAGCGCCTCGCGGGCGAGCTCCTCGGAAACACCGTCGATCTCGAACATCATGCGGCCGGGCTTGACCTTGCAGGCCCAGTATTCGACGCCGCCCTTACCCTTACCCATGCGGACTTCGGTCGGCTTTGCGGTGACCGGAACGTCCGGGAACACGCGGATCCAGACACGGCCGGCGCGCTTCATCGCGCGGGTGATCGCGCGGCGGGCCGCTTCGATCTCGCGGGCGTTGACGCGGTTGGGTTCCTGGGACTTCAGACCAAATTCACCGAAGGCCAGGTCGAAGCCGCCCTTGGCCACACCCTTGATGCGACCCTTGAACTGCTTGCGGTACTTGGTACGCTTTGGCTGCAACATTTTCTTACTTCTCCGAGCTTATCTTTCGCCAGCGTTGATCAAGCGTTTTCGCGGCGGCGATCACCACGGTCACCACGATCGCCGCGTTCGCGGCTTGCGGGACCCTGTGCATCGCCTTCCATGGCGCGACGTTCAGAAGCCATCGGATCGTGCTCAAGGATTTCGCCCTTGAAGATCCAGACCTTGATGCCGCAGATACCGAATGCGGTTTCGGCTTCAGCCGTACCGTAGTCGATGTCTGCACGCAGCGTATGAAGCGGAACGCGACCCTCGCGGTACCATTCGGTACGGGCGATTTCTGCACCACCGAGACGGCCGGCGCAGGTGATCTTGATGCCTTCGGCGCCGAGACGCATGGCCGACTGAACGGCGCGCTTCATCGCACGGCGGAAGGCCACGCGACGCTCGAGCTGCTGGGCGATCGACTGGGCGACGAGCGTCGAGTCGATTTCCGGCTTGCGCACTTCAACGATGTTGAGATGCGTTTCCGAATTGGTCATCGTCGCGATCTTCTTGCGAAGCTTCTCGATGTCAGCGCCCTTCTTGCCGATGATCAGGCCTGGGCGAGCCGAGTGGATCGTGACGCGGCACTTCTTGTGCGGACGCTCGATGACCACCTTGGCGATACCGGCCTGCTTCAGTTCCGACATCAGGTAGGCGCGGATCTTCAGGTCCTCATGGAGGAGCTGACCGTATTCCGCGTTGTCGGCGAACCAACGGCTGTCCCAGGTGCGGTTAATGCCGAGGCGGAAACCGATCGGATTAATTTTCTGGCCCATTATGCAGCCTCCCCTTTTTCCTCGACTTCGCGCACGACGATCGTCAGATGCGAGAAAGGCTTCTCGATCCGCGATGCACGGCCGCGGCCGCGAGCGTGGAAACGCTTCATCACGATCGACTTGCCTACATAGGCTTCCGAAACGATCAACGCGTCGACGTCGAGGTCATGGTTGTTTTCGGCATTGGCGATTGCAGACTCGAGGGTCTTCCTCACCGTGCCGGCGATGCGCTTGCGCGAGAATTCGAGTTCTGCAAGCGCGCGTTCGACCTTCTTACCGCGGATCATGGCGGCAACGAGGTTCAGCTTCTGGGGGCTGACGCGGAGCGTACGCGCAACTGCCTGCGCCTCGTTATCCTTCAGCCGGCGTTCGGTCTTAGCCTTCGCCATGATTACTTCCTCTTCGCCTTCTTGTCCGCGCCGTGACCGTAATAGGTACGGGTGGGAGCGAATTCACCGAACTTGTGTCCGACCATGTCTTCGTTGACGCTGACCGGAATGTGCTTGCTGCCGTTGTAGACGCCGAACGTCAAGCCAACGAACTGCGGCAGGATGGTGGACCTGCGGGTCCACATCTTGATTACTTCACTCCGTCCGCCTTCGCGCACCTTCTCAGCCTTCTTGAGAAGATAGCCGTCAACAAACGGACCTTTCCATACTGAACGAGCCATTAGTGACTTCCTCTCTTACTTCTTGCGCTGGTGGCGCGAACGCATGATGAACTTGTCCGTGGACTTGTTCGAACGTGTGCGCTTGCCCTTGGTCGGCTTGCCCCAGGGGCTGACCGGATGACGGCCGCCCGAGGTGCGGCCTTCACCACCGCCGTGCGGATGGTCGACCGGGTTCATGACGACGCCGCGGTTATGCGGACGCTTGCCGCGCCAGACGGTACGACCGGCCTTGCCGTCGTTGATGTTGCCGTGATCCGGGTTGGATACAGCACCGATCGAAGCCAGGCAGGAGCCCGGTACGAGGCGCTGTTCGCCGGAGTTCAGGCGCAGGATCGCCATACCGGCATCGCGGCCGACGAGCTGAACGTAGGTGCCGGCGGAACGAGCCATCTGGCCACCCTTGCCCGGCTTCATCTCGACGTTGTGAACGATCGAGCCGACCGGGATGTACTGCAGCGGCATAGTGTTGCCGGGCTTTACGTCGACGGCCTTTTCGGACGCGATCACCTTGTCGCCAGCAGCAAGACGCTGCGGAGCCAGGATGTAGGCCTGCTCACCGTCGGTATAGGTGACGAGAGCGATGAAGGCCGTACGGTTCGGGTCGTATTCCAGACGCTCGACCGTGCCTTCGACGTCGAACTTGCGACGCTTGAAGTCGACCAGGCGATAGGTACGCTTGTGACCGCCGCCGATGAAGCGGGCGGTTATGCGGCCGTAGTTGTTGCGACCGCCGCTCTTGGAGAGACCCTCGGTGAGCTTCTTAACGGGCTTACCCTTCCAGAGGCCGGACCGGTCGACGATGACCAGCTGACGCTGGCTCGGGGTCGTCGGGTTGTAGCTTTTCAATGCCATTATCTTATACCTCAGAGACCGGTGGAGACGTCGATCGTCTGACCTTCGGCCAGGGTGACGACAGCCTTCTTGACGTCCTTCTGCTTGCCGATGAAGCCGCGGAACCGCTTCACCTTGCCCTTACGGACAAGCGTGTTGACGGCCGTGACCTTCACACCGAAAAGCGCCTCTACGGCAGCCTTGATTTCCGGCTTGGAAGCAGTCTTGGCAACGTTGAAGACGACCTGGTTCTGTTCGGATACCAGCGTCGACTTTTCGGTGATCGAGGGAGATACGATCACATCATAGTGGCGGATGTCGGTCACTTGAAACGCTCCTCTAGAGCTTCCACCGCAGCCTTGGAAAGCACCAGCTTGCCGCGACGCAGGATGTCGTAAACATTGATGCCCTGAACCGGCAGAACATCGACGTTCGGGATGTTCTGGGCTGCGAGCTTGAAGTTGCTGTCGAGCTCAACGCCGCCGATGAACAACACGTTGGTGAGGCCGAGCGAAGCGAACGAACCGGCAAGCGCCTTGGTCTTTGCTTCGGCGGCAACCAGGTTGTCGACGATGATGATGTCTTCAGCCTTCATCTTTGCAGAGAGGGCGTGACGGAGAGCCAGCGCACGAACCTTCTTCGGAAGGTCATGCTCGTGGCTGCGAACGACCGGGCCGTGAGCCTTGCCGCCGCCGCGGAACTGCGGAGCGCGAGCCGAATGGTGACGAGCGCGGCCCGTACCCTTCTGCTTGTACATCTTGGCACCGGTGCGGGAGACTTCAGCACGACCCTTGGTCTTGTGCGTGCCCTGCTGCTTCTTGGCGAGCTGCCAACGAACCATACGGGCCAGAATGTCTTCGCGGGGATCGAGGCCGAAAATCTCGTCCGACAGGGCTACCTTGCCGGCGTCTTTTCCCTCGAGGGTCTTGACGTTAAATTCCATGTGCTTGGCTCCCTTACTTCGCGGCCGACTTGACGGCATCGCGAACGACGATCCAAGCGCCCTTGGAGCCGGGAACGGCGCCCTTGACGAGGATCAGGCCACGGTTCTCGTCGGTGGAAACGACTTCGAGGTTCTGGGTGGTGATACGCGTCTGGCCCATGTGACCAGCCATGCGCTTGCCCTTCCAGACCTTGCCCGGATCCTGGTTGTTACCAGTCGAACCATGCGAACGGTGCGAAACGGACACACCGTGCGTGGCGCGGAGACCACCGAAGTTATGGCGCTTCATGGCGCCGGCGAAACCCTTACCGATCGAGGTACCGGTGACGTCCACCAGCTGACCCGCCGTGAAGTGACCCGCCGTCAGCTCGGTGCCGACGTCGATCAGATTGTCTTCGGAAACGCGAAACTCGACGAGCTTCGCCTTCGGCTCGACTTCGGCAACGGCGAAATGGCCGCGCAGCGCCTTGGTCGTGTTCTTCACCTTGGCAGTGCCGGCACCCAGCTGAACGGCAGTGTAGCCATTCTTGTCTACGGTGCGCTGAGCCACGACCTGGCAGTTTTCCAACCGCAATACGGTTACAGGGACATGCTCGCCTGCGTCGTTGTAGACGCGCGTCATTCCCACCTTCTGTGCAATTACACCTGAACGCATCGGTTCAATCCTTCTCACTCAGCCCGAGACAGAAGTCTCAGAGCTTGATCTCAACATCGACACCAGCGGCGAGGTCGAGCTTCATCAGCGCGTCCACCGTCTGCGGTGTCGGGTCAACGATATCGAGAAGGCGCTTATGCGTGCGCATCTCGAACTGCTCGCGGCTCTTCTTGTCGATGTGGGGGGACCTGTTAACCGTAAACTTCTCGATGCGGGTCGGAAGCGGAACGGGGCCCCGGACGCTTGCGCCGGTGCGCTTCGCCGTCGACACGATCTCGCGCGTCGACGCGTCGAGAATGCGGTGATCGAACGCCTTCAGGCGAATGCGGATATTTTGGCCGTTCATTCGACGTTATCCTTGTTGTCTGTTTATCCACGTGCCAACCCAATAGGGCACGGGTTGTTCTCTTACCTTAAGGCGGACCACCGGTTTCAAAGATCGAAGGGGACACCGAAATACGGCGTCCCTTTCCAGTCTTCGGGCCTTCGGCCCACCTTGTCTGTTCATTGCCTGCCTCGAACCCGAAGCAGAGGGCAAATCACGCTCGCGCGCCATTTGCTACATTTTTGTGTCATACGCAAGCGGCCAAGGCCGCCTGCGTTAAAACTTACTCGACGATCGAGGCGACGATGCCGGCGCCGACGGTGCGGCCGCCTTCGCGGATTGCGAAGCGCAGCTTTTCTTCCATCGCGATCGGGTTGATCAGCGTCACCTTAAC
>NZ_JALBGW010000369.1:0-514 GCF_023006485.1 Neorhizobium sp. BETTINA12A | reverse complement strand
GCCTTTCTCTGCGATCTCAAGGACTTTTCGATCAAGGACGGCCAGCACGTCTTCGGGCAGGTGGCACCCGGCGATGACGATCCGCTGCGCATTCAAAGCGCCGAAACCGAACGACAGGCCTTGCTCGACGCGCTGGACGGAAAACATATCCGTCCCGGCCCATCCGGCGCCCCGGCGCGCGGTAGGCGCGACGTCATGCCGACCGGCCGCAATCTCTTCGCCAGCGATCCACGCACCCTGCCGACGCCGACCGCCTTCGAACTTGGCAAACGTGCGGCCGATGAAATCCTGCGGCGTTATCTCCAGGATCACGGCGACTGGCCGAAAAGCCTCGTCTTCGACCTCTGGGGTAGCGCGTCCCTGCGCAGCGGCGGCGAGGAAGTCGCCCAGATCCTGGCGCTGATGGGGGCGAGACCCGTGCAGGATACGGCGACAGGCCGTGTCACCGGCATCGAAGTCCTGCCGCCGGCAGCGCTCGGCCGCCCGCGCGTCGACGTGACGCTGAGGATCTCCG
>NZ_JALBGW010000368.1:0-516 GCF_023006485.1 Neorhizobium sp. BETTINA12A | reverse complement strand
GCAGCGGCAATGTTCGGACGCTGGCCGGGAAGCGGTACGGACGTGGCCTCCTCTTGAGCGCGCATCGGGCCAACGGATGCGGTCATCACGCCGCTTTCCGCGTCACCCTTGAAGCCACGCGGTCCGAGCAGCGTCGGGACCGGAATAGTGTAGGCGGAAAGATCGGCGAAGGTTTCGCCGCCGGGCTGGGCGGGAGCCGACGCCTGCAGGGCGAGTGCTTCCTGGGCCGGGTTGCGCGCCGGAGAATAGAGCGCCGTCGCAAGCCCGCCGGAATCCGAACGGAAAGCCGGGCGCGAAAGCGGTACGGGCGCTGCAATCGTCTGTGCCTGTGCCGGAGCCTGGGCTTGAGCCTGCGTCTGGCCTGTCAAAGGCGAAGCCGAGGCAACCGCGACGGGCGCTTCGCCCTCGTCGTCGTCTGCAGCGGGCTTGGCAGCCGGAGCCCCACGCTTCGCCACGACCGGAGCCGTGTTTTCCGCGTTGTCCTCCTCCTCGTCGGCACCGCCGCCGCCGAACAGG
>NZ_JALBGW010000367.1:0-523 GCF_023006485.1 Neorhizobium sp. BETTINA12A | reverse complement strand
GGCGCTGGCGCGGGCAGGGCTCGATGCGGATGCGAACACGCCGCTCGAAACGCTGTCGGGCGGCCAGCGCACCCGTGCGGGGCTGGCCGCGCTGATCTTCGCCGAGCCAGATTTCCTGATCCTCGACGAACCCACCAACAATCTCGACCGCGACGGCCGCCAGGCGGTGATCGACCTTCTCGCTGGCTGGCGAGGCGGCGCGATCATCGTTAGCCACGACCGCGAACTGCTCGAAACCGTCGATGCGATCGTCGAACTGACCTCGCTCGGTGCCACCCGTTATGGCGGCAACTGGAGCCGATACGTCGAGCGCAAGGCGCTGGAACTGGCCGCTGCCGAGCACGATCTCGCTGACGCCGAAAAGCGGATGGCGGAGGTCAGCCGCACGGCGCAGGAAACCACCGAGCGCAAGGCGCGCAAGGACAGCACGGGCAAGAAGAAGGCCGCGCGGGGCGACATGCCGCGCATCGTCGCCGGCGGCATGAAGCGGCGGGCGGAAAACACCAGCGGCGACAATGCCCGG
>NZ_JALBGW010000366.1:0-545 GCF_023006485.1 Neorhizobium sp. BETTINA12A | reverse complement strand
AACCGTGCGGCCCATGTAGACGGCGATCGTCGCGCCCGAGATCGCAAGGCTTGCCCAGTCGGGCAGGACGTCGCCGGTGAGGTCATGGCCTGTGGTGAAGATCAGCGACGAGGCGACGCCGCGCAGCGTCAGCGGCAACTCGAAATCGGCGGCAGCGGCAAAGGCCGAGGTGATGCCCGGTACGATCTCGTAAGTGACACCCGCGTCGCGAAGTGCCGCCATCTCCTCGCCGGCGCGGCCATAGACCAGCGGATCGCCGGACTTGAGGCGGACGACGCGCTTGCCTTCACGGCCGAGCCTGACCAGCAGCCTGTTGATCTCGTCTTGAGACTTCGAATGGCAGTTCTTGCGCTTGCCGACCGACAGGCGCTCGGCATCGCGGCGGCCCATGTCGACGATCGCCTGCGGCACCAGCGCGTCAAAGACGATCGCATCGGCTTCCATCAGCACGCGCTGGGCGCGCAGCGTCAAAAGATCTTCGGCGCCCGGGCCGGCGCCGACCAGCCAGACATGGCCCGCGGCGCGACCGGTGGTCGACAGAAGCG
>NZ_JALBGW010000365.1:0-552 GCF_023006485.1 Neorhizobium sp. BETTINA12A | reverse complement strand
AGGGCCGGCTTTCGAAACCGCGCAGCCCCACGCGAGACAAGGCCAGGCGCGCCTGCTCGGTCGGATTGAGCGCCCCTTGCGCCACCGCGCCCATGCGGACGATTTCGAGCGCTGTGAACGGAAATGCAAGCTGCGTCGCCTGCGGCAGCACCGCCCGGCGCTTGGCAAGCTCGACCGGCTGGCAGAGATCGACGCTGGTGCCGTGATAGCTGACGAAGCCGATATCGGGTTTCATCTCGCCGGAGATCACCTTCATAAGCGTCGATTTTCCGGCGCCGTTCGGGCCTATGACGACGGTGAATCGGCCCGGCTCGAGATCGATGCCGACATTGTCGAGCAGTTTACGGCCCGAGCGGGCGACGGTGACGTGCTCGGCGGAAATCATGGCATGTCCCTCATGTTGACGCCGTTTTTACCCAGCAACAGGAAGAGGAAGACCGGCGCGCCGAACAGGGCGGTGATAACGCCAATCGGCAGTTCCGCCGGAGCAGCCACCGTGCGGGCAACGGCATCGGCCAGAAGCAGGAGCGCGCCGCCGCCGAGCGCCGAGCC
>NZ_JALBGW010000364.1:0-556 GCF_023006485.1 Neorhizobium sp. BETTINA12A | reverse complement strand
CCAGCCGGCCAGCAGTGCCTGGGTCGTCGTCGCGGGTTCCGGCCTGCCGCGGCTGCGCTCATGCCAGGCGGTGAGCCGATTGTAGCCGACGCAGACCGCAAACCGCACGACGATGACGATCATGATCGTCAGCAGCGAAAAGCGGGCCGCATCCCAGAGGTGATCCGCCGGCATTCCGCCGACGATGTCGCGAACCTGCATGCCCATCAGCAGGAAGGCCATGACGTTGAGAACGAACACGACGGCGGTCCAGACCGCGTAGGATTGCACCCGCATGCGCGCCGAGGAGCGGGCTTCGCTGCTTCTCGCGAGCGTCATTGCGAAGGCGACGATGGCAAGCACCGCCGACAGGCCGAGCCGTTCGGCGAGGATCCACAGAAGGAAGGTCTGGACGAACTGCAGGAGGATGCCGCCGAGCGTACCGGCGACGAACCGCATGAGATGCCGGACCACCCAGGCGGCCAGGACCCCGAGCAGCAGGCCGCCGGGCACCGCGACGGCAAGATGCAGCGCCACGCCCGCATCGAGACTGCCGGCCGATTGCACGGAGAGCGCC
>NZ_JALBGW010000363.1:0-582 GCF_023006485.1 Neorhizobium sp. BETTINA12A | reverse complement strand
ATCACTGGCGACGGCGAAGCGGAGCGGGCGGCACGCGACGGCATCCCGGCACGCAGGCTGCAATTGCCGGCCTATGCGGCGCATCTCGCCGAAGCGGCGATCCGCAAACAGCCGAAGGTCGAGCAGCACAAGACGACTTTGAAGCGCAGCATCCAGCAGGGGCTTGAGCAGGTCGCCCGGGAAGCTTCGATGAAGCTCAGCCCGAAGGTTTCGGTCGCCATGGTGATGGCGGACATCACCACCGGTGCGATCGTCGGCGAGGTCGGTTCGGCAGATTATTTCGATGCGAGCCGCTCCGGCTGGGTGGACATGACGCGGGTCAACCGCTCGCCGGGCTCGACGCTGAAGCCGTTCATCTATGGCCTTGCCTTCGAGCAGGGGCTGGTTTCCCAGGAAACGATCATCGAGGACCGCCCGGCGGATTTCTTCGGTTACCGGCCGAAAAATTTCGACATGACCTACCAGGGCGATGTCAGCGTCCGCCAGGCGCTGCAGCTGTCGCTCAACGTGCCGGCCGTGCGGCTGCTGGATGCGGTCGGCCCATCGCGGCTGATGATCCGTTTCCGCCGCGCCGACGTGCGG
>NZ_JALBGW010000362.1:0-590 GCF_023006485.1 Neorhizobium sp. BETTINA12A | reverse complement strand
CCAGCGGCTGGCGCCCGAGCATCCCGCTCCAGCCGCTTTTGGCCACACGGTCGGTGCCATAGGCGGCCCCCGGCCAAAAGCAGCCGGTGCCGGCGATCATCACGATCAGCGTCAACGTCGAGGGCATCGGGTCGAACTCGGCGGCGCCGAACGTATAGGCGATCGCCCAGAGCCCGATGCCGATATTGGCGAGCATCGGCACGATCGTCCAGCGGCGGAAGCGCGAGGCGGCATTGACGGCCACCCAGGTGAGGCAGAGGAAGGCGAACAGCGCATTCGGGTTCGGTTGTTCGCTGGCGACCAAGGCCGGCGTCAGCAGCGAAGCGAGCAGGCCGAGCCCGGCCAGCGCCTGCCCGTGCAGCAGCGACAGTCCAATGGTTGCGAAGGATACGAGCGCGAGCAGGATGAAGGCCGGCGTCGCGCCGATGAATCCGTAGACGCCGTAGGCCGCATAGATCACGCCCAGCAGCGTCACTGCACCCGCCGCCGTCAGCGCGCCGGGGATCATTGCATTGCCGAACCGGTCGGATACCTGCGGCATCGCCCGGCGTCGGACGATCTCGCCGCCGGCCATCAGCACGAGGCCGAAC
>NZ_JALBGW010000361.1:0-591 GCF_023006485.1 Neorhizobium sp. BETTINA12A | reverse complement strand
CATGCCGGTCGGCTGCCTGGCGTTGCGCAGCCTGTCTCAGCCGCAATCCGCCTCTTAGGCTCGCTCCAGCTGGACGAGGTCCAGCCCGTCTCCCAGCTCGCGGCGCGCCGCCTCGACCAGGCTCATCTGGTGGGTAAAGAGTACCGTCTGGAATTTTTCGCCGGCCGCGGCGAGCGTCCGGATGCCCGCTGCGGTCCGCTCGTCGTCAAAGGTCTGGAAGATGTCGTCGAGGATCAGCGGCGCCGGCTCGTTGCGGCTGCAATAGTCCTCCAGGAAGGCGAGCCGCAACGCCAGATAGAGCTGATCGCCAGTACCTTCGCTCAGGCCGGGAAGCCTCACCTGCTCGCCGGTACTGCGTTCGACCGCGAGCTGCAGCTCGTCGCGCTCGTCATAGACTTGGACAAGGCGCGAAAAACGGCCGCCGGTGAGATCGGCAAAGACCCGCCCTGCCCGCTGCATGACCGGATCGGCCTGGCGTTCGCGATAGGCTTCCATGGAGCTCGCCAGAAGGCCGGCGGCGAGCTTCAGCACCACCCAGCGCCGCGCCAGCTCCTTGGCTTCCGCTTCGGCGGCGAGCTTCTGGAAGACGGC
>NZ_JALBGW010000360.1:0-623 GCF_023006485.1 Neorhizobium sp. BETTINA12A | reverse complement strand
CACCGTTCCGTCGCGGTCGGTCACCGTCCACGTGTTGGCGGTGGCATCGAAGATCACCCGCTTGAAGTTCTCGTTCTCGGTCACATGCGTGCCGCCGGCCGAGCAGGAGGCCGCCACCATGCCGGTGGCGCAGCGCACCAGTTCCTCGCCGTTCAGCAGATAGACGTCATTGCCATCGAAGAACGGATAACCGTAGCCCGGCGTCGCCCGCTCGATCACGTCGAAACCGTCAAGCCCCCAGGCATACCCGAGCCAGCCCTGGTAAAGCCCGCCCAGCCGCGTCTTGCGTGACGAACTGTAGTTCAGCGCAAGCTTCGGCTCCAGCCCGCGAAAGCCCGGAACGTCGATGCCGATCTTCTGGGTGAAGAAGCCATTGCCGGTAATCTCCGGCACAGACGGCTTCTCGGGCGCATTGGCGGTACGCCCCGTTGCCACCGACGCCGCCGCCATGGCCGACATCGCCTGAGGCTCGATCGCACCATCGGCATCCTTGGCCTTGGCATCCGCCGTGCCCGATTGCGCATCCTCACCCAGCTTATCGGCCGGCTTGCCCAGTGCCGTTCCAGGCACGATCGCACCCGCCTTGCCGGAGCCGTCCTCGACGCCTGCAGCCTTGCCGTCAC
>NZ_JALBGW010000035.1:0-38852 GCF_023006485.1 Neorhizobium sp. BETTINA12A | reverse complement strand
GATCTCCACCCGCGCGGCGATCGTCGCCATGCCGGAAGGCTGCGTAGCGGTGGCCGACGCGCTCGGCGTCACCGATGCCGGCATCTTTGGCGATATTCTCTGCTCGCGGATGGCGAAGCGCGGCGTGGCCGGGCTTGTGACCGATGGCGTGATGCGTGATGCCGAAGGCGTGCTTGGCAGCGGCATGAAGGTCTGGTGCGACGGCATCGCCGCTCCACCCTCCGTCGCCGGCCTCACTTTCGTCGGCTGGCAGGAGCCGATCTCCTGCGGCGGCGTTGCCGTTTTCCCGGATGATATCGTCGTCGTGGATGATGACGGCGCGGTGCTGATCCCCGCCAAGCTGCTCGACGCGGTCGTCGCCGAGGCGCCGGAACAGGAACGCATGGAAGGCTGGATCATGACCGAGGTCGACCGCGGCATGCCGCTGCCCGGCCTCTATCCGATGAATGCAGAAACGAAAGCCCGCTACCAGGCCTGGAAGGATGCGCAATAATGACTTTCGGAATCGAATCCAAAGGCGTCTACGCCATCGCCACCACGCCGTTCTTCGAAGACGGATCAATCGATTTTACCTCGATCGACCGGCTGACGGATTTTTATGAAGAGAGCGGCTGCACCGGCATCACCATTCTCGGGATCATGGGCGAAGCGCCGAAGATGGAGCCGGAGGAAAGCCGCGCCATCATCAAACGTGTTGTCTCTCGCGCCAAAGTTCCGATCATCGTCGGCGTCTCGGCGCCGGGCTTTGCGGGCATGCGGTCGCTGGCACGCGATGCGATGGACATGGGCGCTGCCGGCGTGATGATCGCCCCGACGCCGGCGCTACGCACCGACGACCAGATCGTCAACTATTTCGCCGGCGCGGTCGAAGCGGTCGGTGAGGATGTGCCGTGGGTGCTGCAGGATTATCCGCTGACGCTGACCGTCGTCATGTCGCCGGGCGTGATCGCCAGGATCATCACCAACCACCCGTCATGCCTGATGCTGAAGCATGAGGACTGGCCGGGTCTCGAAAAAGTGTCGAAGCTGCGCGCCATGCAGAAGGCGGGCGAGCTGCGCCCGTTCTCGATCCTTTGCGGCAATGGCGGCATGTTCCTCGATTTCGAACCGGAACGGGGTGCCGACGGCGCGATGACCGGCTACGGTTTCCCCGACATGCTGACGGAACTGATCGGCCTGTTTGCCGCCGGCAAACGCGAGGAGGCGCATGACCTGTTCGATGCGCATCTGCCATTGATCCGCTACGAGCAGCAGGCCGGCATCGGTCTGGCGATCCGCAAACACGTGCTGAAACGGCGCGGCGTCATCACCTCGGATGCGCAGCGCAAACCGGCGCAGATGCTCTCCGCGACCGCCAAGGCCGAAGTTGACTATCTGCTTACCCGTCTCGCCAAACACGACAGGCGCGCGGCGTTTTAAGGCGGCAAGCGCCTGCCCTCATCGCGAGGTCAGGCGCGCCACCCTTTCGGCGACCGCCAAGGAGGCGGTGAGGCCGGGAGATTCAATGCCGTAGAGCGCGGTATAGGCCGGGTGGCCGGTGGTTTCAGGCCCCTGAATGATAAAGTCGCCGGCCCCTCCCCCGTTCGGACCGACTACTTTCGGCCGCATGCCCGAATAGGCAGGCTGCAGGGCGCCGTCCGGCAGATTTGGCCAGTAGCGGCGGATCGCCCCATAGAACTTGTCAGCGCGGCGGGGATCGACGTCGTAGTCGATCGCCTCGACCCATTCGACATCCGGGCCGAACCGCGCCTGGCCGGCGAGATCGAACGTCAGGTGGATGCCGAGCCCGCCCGTCTCCGGCACCGGGTAGATCAGCCGCTCCGTCGGCGCGCGGCCGGTCAATGAGAAGTAACAGCCTTTTGCGTAGTGGCGCTCAGGGATAGTTCTCCTGTCGAGGCCGATCATGCCTTCGGAGATCGCCCAGGCGCTTAAGCCGGCCGAATTCACCACCAGTTTCGCCTCGATCTCCACGGGATCGCGGCCGCCGACCGAAAGCCGCACGGCACCGGCCAGAAACTCGCCGCCAAGGACGGGAGAGTTCAGCACAACGCTGCCGCCATGCGCTTCGATGTCGGCGATATAGGCTTCCATCAGGCGGTGGCTGTCGATGATGCCGGTCGAGGGGGAGACGAGTGCTGCAAAGCCAGTGATCTGCGGCTCGAGGCGGGCAAGTTCGGCACCGTCGATCAGCCGGCAATCGTCGACGCCATTGGCTTGCGCCTGTTTCAGCAGTTTTTCGAGATAAGCGACTTCGGCCTCGTTCGAGGCGACGACCAGCTTGCCGCATCGCATGTGCGGAATATGTCGGTCGCGGCAGTAGTCGTAGAGCTTCTCCTTACCGGCGACGCAGAGTTCGGCCTTGAGGCTGCCACCCGGGTAATAGAGCCCGGCGTGGATGACTTCGCTGTTGCGGGAAGAGGTGATGCTGCCGGTCATCGGCTCGGCTTCCAGGAGCACGACCTCGCGCCCGGCGATTGCCATTTCGCGGGCTATCGCCAGCCCCACCACGCCGCCGCCGATCACGACGCAATCGAGCGTCAACACTTCACCCATGCCATTCTCCGCACTTTTGCCTTCCGGTCGGCGGGCGGGATGATATACGAGAAATCCATTGCGGCCAGCGCTTCGGCCGCCATGGTTCGATTGGGAGGAGTTTCAAATCATGCAGGAATTTTCGCGATGAAGGTCGTGTTTCTGGACCGCGACACGATCGGCCCTTCGGTGACGATCACCCGGCCCGCGTTCGCTCATGAATGGGTGGAGTACGGCAAGACGGCGCCGGAGGACGTGGCTTCCCGTATCGGGGATGCCGATATCGTCATCACCAACAAGGCGCCGGTGCGCGAACAGTCGATCGCCAATGCCCCGAAGCTGAAGATGATCGCGGTCGCCGCGACCGGCCATGACGTGATCGACCTCGCCTTTGCCAAGGAGCGCGGCATCACCGTCTCCAACGTGCGCGGTTATGCGGTCAACACCGTGCCGGAGCATACGTTCGGCCTGATCTTCGCGCTGCGCCGCTCGATCGTCGGTTTCCGCCAGGACGTGATCGCCGGCGAATGGCAGCGCGCCAACCAGTTCTGCTTCTTCAACCATCCGATCAAGGATCTGGCCGGTTCGACGCTCGGCATTTTTGGCCGCGGCACCCTCGGCAAGTCGGTGGCGAAGATCGCCGAGGCGTTCGGCATGAAGGTCATCTTCGCGGCCCGGAAAGATGCGGAAAAGGTCGAGCCCGGTTACACCGCCTTCGACGAGGTGCTGGAAACGTCTGATATCATCACCTTCCACATGCCGCTGACGCCGGCGACCCGCAACCTCATCGGCCTGCCCGAGTTCCGAAAGATGAAGCGGCACCCGCTGATCATCAATACCGCCCGCGGCGGGCTGGTGAACGAGGCCGATCTGGTGACCGCGCTCGACGAGGGCCTGATCGGCGGCGCCGGTTTCGACGTGCTGACCAAGGAACCGCCGGCACCGGACAATCCGCTGCTGACGATCCTGGAACGGCCGAACTTCATCCTCACCCCGCATGTGGCCTGGGCGAGCGACGAGGCGATGCAGACGCTTTGGGCGCAGGTCATCACCCATGTCGAGAATTTCGAAAACGGCTCGCCGTCCAACGTGCTCTGAGGTGACACGCTCGGAGGAGAGGTCATGACATCCGCCATTTCCCATCGCCGTCTCTCGGAATGCAGCCTGGAGATGAATTCGCCCATAAACGACACATTGTTAGAAACGTATTTTCGACTTTAGCAAAACATTCAGGGATAGCTCGGAAGATGCCTATCCAACCGACCGCGCCTCATCCGCGCGGCAAATTTGTTTGTGGAGAGGGCCGGCGATGGCGAAAGCATTCGAAAATAGCGTGCGCGAGTTCATCGCAGAAAACTTCCTGTTCCGCGCCGACGCAGAGGTTTCGAACAACCAGTCGCTGCTCGAAAGTGGCGTGATCGATTCCACCGGCGTGCTCGAACTGATCGCCTTTCTGGAGCAGACCTACGGCATCACCGTCGCCGACGAGGAAATCGTTCCGGAAAACCTCGACAGCATCGACAACATGACCAGCTACCTCACGACCAAGCTGGCAGCGGCCTGAGGCTGCGCCGATGCGCATAGAGGCCCGGCTCCGCGACAGCGCCAGACGTTTCGGCGACAAATGCGCGCTCGTTGCGGGCGACACCCGGCTGACCTATGCGGAACTCGATGCCTCATCCGACCGGCTCGCCGCCAGCCTTGCCCGCAGCGGCGTCAAGCCCGGCGACCGGGTGCTGATGGTGCTGGACAACGGCCATGAGGCGGTGGTCAGCTTCTTTGGCGTCTGGAAGGTGGGCGCCGTGCCCTGCCCGCTTTATCCGTCGATCAAGGCGGAAAAGCTCTCTGTCATTCTCAACAGTACCGAGGCTTCGGCGATCATTACCCAGGGCCGTCAACGGGCGACCGTGAATACGGCTATTTCCATGACGAAGATGCAGCCGCTGACGATCGTCGCGCAGGCGGATGCCGGCGACGATCTCGGTTGTGGATTGCGGTTCGAAGATCTGGTCCGCAGCGAGGTTTGGGTTCCGCTCAGGGAACTCGAAGACACCGAAGCGCTGGCGCTGCTGCTTCACACTTCGGGCTCCACCGGCCAGCCGAAGGGCGTGATGCTGACCCATGCCAATGTCGCCGCCGCCTGCGAAGCTATCGTTGCCTATCTCGGCAATATCGCCGAGGACGTCGTGCTCAGCGTCCTGCCGCTGTCCTTCGGCTACGGCATCACCCAGGTGGTGACGATGGTGATGGCCGGCGGCACGCTGGTTCTCGAAAAGAGCTTCGCCTTCCCGCGGAAGATCCTCGAACGGCTGGCAGAGGTGAAGGCGACGGGTTTCCCGCTCGTGCCGCCGATGGCCGCTCTGATTACCGGCATGAAGGATCTGGGGCCCGGCTTCCTGCCGCATCTGCGCACCATCACCAGCGCCGCCGCGGCCATGCCGCCGGCCATTACCGAACGGCTGCAGCAGCTTTTTCCCGACACCCGGCTTTTCCTGATGTACGGCCAGACGGAATGCCTGCGCGCCACCTACCTGCCGCCTGAAGAGGTTTCCCGCAGGCCGCTTTCGGTCGGCCGCGCCATTCCCGGCACCAGCGCTTTCGTGATCGACGAGGACGGACGGCCCGCTCCTCCGGGCACGATCGGCGAACTTGTCGTCGACGGACCGCATGTGATGTCCGGTTACTGGGGCAGCGGCCTGACCTCCTTGCGTGCGCTTTCGCCGGTTGCGGGCGGCAGACGGCTGCATACGGGCGACCTTTTTCGCGCCGATGCGGACGGATTCCTCTATTTCATCAGCCGGCGCGACGACATCATCAAGACACGCGGAGAAAAGGTCAGCCCGCAGGAAGTCGAGCGCGCGCTCTATGCGCTGCCCGGCATCAAGGAAGCGGCGGTTGGTGGCATCGACGACCCGATCTTCGGCCAGGTCGTCCGCGCCTATGTGGTGGTGGAGGACGGCTTGACGTTTACCGAGCGGGAAGTCATCCGCCACTGCGCTCAGTTGCTTGAAGATTACATGGTGCCGAAAAGCGTCGAGTTCCGCGAGGCACTGCCGCGCACGACGACCGGCAAGATCCGGCTCGGCGCGGATGAAACAAACACAGTCACACGGGGGAATGTCGCATGATCCAGAGCCTGAAGCAGGCCCAGAGGGCGGAGAAATTCTCGGCCGAGACGCTAAAGCTCGATGCGGAGGCCGAGATCGAGCGCATCTGCGGCTGGCTGCGGGAGACGGTGCTGAAGGATCTGCGCAAGCGCGGAGCGGTGCTGGGCTTGTCCGGCGGCATCGATTCCAGCGTCACCGCAGCCCTCTGCGCCCACGCGCTCGGTCCGGGCAAGGTGACGGGAATCTTCATGCCGGAACATGATTCCGATCCGGACAGCCTGAAGCTCGGCAAGGCGCTGGCGGAAGCGGTCGGAGTCGAAACGGTTCTCGAAGATATCGGTCCGGCGCTTGCCGCGGCCGGCTGCTATACCCGCCGCGACGGCTTCATTCGCCAGATCGTCCCGGAATTTTCCGAAGGCTGGGGCTGTAAGGTGGTGCTGGAAAATGCGCTGACCGGCCGCGGCTACAATATTTCCTGGTTGGTGGTCGCCAATCCGGCTGGCGAGCAGAGCCGCCATCGCATGCCGCTCGAGGTCTATCTCGGCATGATCGCGGCCGCCAACATGAAACAGCGCACCCGCAAGCAGATCGAGTATTATCATGCCGACCGGCTGAACTTTGCCGTCGCCGGCACGCCGAACCGGCTCGAATACGACCAGGGCTTCTTCGTGAAGAACGGCGATGGCGCCGCCGATTTCAAGCCGATCGCGCATCTCTACAAGAGCCAGGTCTATCAGCTGGCTGAAGCCCTCGGCGTACCCGCCGACATCCGCCGGCGCCCGCCGACGACGGACACATGGTCGCTGCCGCAGGGCCAGGACGAGTATTATTTCTCGCTGCCCTATGACCGGATGGATCTCTGTCTCTACGGGCTCGACAATGGCATCACGCGGGAAGAGGTCGGTGACGCCGCCGGGCTGACGCCGGACGAGGTGGACGCCGTCTGGCGCAATATCGCTGCGAAACGCAAGGTGGCGGAATATCTGCATGCCGAACCGGTGACGATGCTCGGTTAGTGGGTTCGACTGAGACGTCTCAGTCGAACCGGTCACCGATCAGCCGCGTCCAGCCTTCGCCGGCAAGCCCGCTGATCAGCGCCTGCCCGGACCTGATCGGTTCCAGCAGGCTCTTGTCGCGCGCCTGCGCGACATAGAAGGAACGGCCGTAAAATATCGTCTTGCGGCTCATCAGCGCCGGGATCAGCCATGCATGTCCGCTGCCGCGTATGCCGGAGCATCCTATCTCGTAGGCGTGCGCGAACAGGTCGTCCACGAGGTCCGGGGTCGCATTCGGGGCCGACAGCGCCTGCAACAGCCAGGCTATCTCGCCGGGACCGGTGAAATAGACGTAGGCTGCGACCGGTCGCCCGTCGGGAGCAAAGCCGACGCGCCACTCGGGGTAACCGAAACTCCGCTTGTCCTCAGCCTGCCTCAGAAACCATCCCAAAGAATGACCATCCCAGCGCGGGCGAAGGGGATAATTCAGGGCAAGCGTCAGAAGTGACGTACCGAATTCTTCGCGGGTGACATCCCGGAAGGTGATCCTGGAGGCGCTGCGATCGGCCGGACGAAGAGGTGTCATGCGGGTCAAAGCTGCGCCGCGATCGGCAATCCGACCGAGGGGACGTAAAAGGGTTGCGGGCCGCAACCGCCTGGCGAGGATCTCGACCGCTGCGGAAGCCGGACGGAGGATGCGCAGCCAGTTCATGCTATAGCCGGGATCGAGCGGATGGCCGGCCTTCTGCCACATGCCGAGCGCCGTGGCATTGGCGGTCTCTGTCAGCGAGATATCCTGCGGGCCGGTGAGGAAGGAGCGCAGCAGCCGCGCACCGGCGAGTGGATTTTCCTTCGGGTTCCGAACCATCATCGAGCCGGCAAAGGCTGCGCGAAGCGGCCGGCCATCGAGCTCCAGCCGCGACGGAAAGACGCCGATGAAACCGGAGACCCTTCCATCAGCCTCCGCAAACACCTTGGACCGGATGTCGGGCTCAGCCCAGGGATGATCGAAAAAGGCTTCTTCCAGATAGGCGATCAATGAGGGCGACGGCGCTTTCGACTTGCGAAACGTCTCCTGGAAAAGCTGCGCTACCGCTTCGATATCACCGCGCTCGAAATCGCGGACCGTGCCCGCCTCCGTCTTTCCCGTCATCGCCGTCCCCTTGTCACGAGGACCTTGCATCAGGAGAATTAAATAAACGAAAAGAGGCCTCGCAACGCGGAGCCTCCGGATTTCTATTGGCGGAACGCTTACATCCAGTAGGGCGGAACACCATAATAGTCGTAGATCGTCCGGCCCTTGTCGTTGTACCAGGTATCGTCGTCCAGGTCGCGGTAACGCGGGGCGCCGGTGATCTGGTCCTTGGTCAAGTCGATGCGGTAGCCATCGAGTTGTTCGTCATAACGAAGCTTTTCCCAAGGCAGCGGGTAATAGTCGTCACCGATGCCGAGAAAGCCGCCGAAGCTCAAGACCGCATATCCGACGCGGCCGCCGCGCTTTTCGAGAAGCACGCGAACGATGGAGCCGATATGCTTGCCGTCGGCGCCATAAACCTTTGTCCCTTCGACCTTGTCGCTGGCGATCAGCGATGTGCTGTCCTTGACATAGGGGTCCTGTCCGGCTCGTGGTTCTTGGTGCAACATTTGCGCGCCTCCTTTGTGATTCCTCATGCATTTTGTTAGGTTGGGAAAACGCCATAGCCTTTCGGATGTTCCGCTGTTCGTCCAAATACGCTCGCCTACGCCGTCTTTGACGTTTACGTCAAAGTTAGATAGCTGTTTAAATCTGTGCCTATGGCTTGATGCTACCGTGGCATGGCATAAGCTGTTGTTCGCGGGGAGGTGGAGGACCTGGCCCGCACGCGCCGGAAAGCGCGGGATAACAAGAAAAACGATAGAGGAAGTCCAGCATGAACGAAGTCACCGCACGTACCGGTGCCAATCCGCCCAAGATCTGGCTTGCCTCCTACCCGCCGACAGTGCCGGCCGAAATCCCGCCGCTGCAGCATCAATCCCTCGGAGCACTGTTCGAGGAAAGCTGCGCGCGCTATGCCGACCGCCCCGCCTTTTCAAGCATGGGCAAGGCGCTCACCTACCGAGCGCTCGAAGCGGAAAGCCGCAAGGTCGGCGCCTGGCTGCAGGCCCAGGGCCTGGTCAAGGGCGATCGCGTGGCGGTGATGCTGCCGAACATTCTCCAGAACCCTGTGATCGTCTACGGCATCCTTCGCGTCGGCATGGTCGTCGTCAACATCAACCCGCTCTATACGCCGCGCGAACTGGCCTACCAGCTCAAGGATGCCGGTGCCAAGGCGATCTTCGTACTTGAAAACTTCGCCCACACCGTACAGCAGGCCTTGCCGCAGACGGAGATCAAGCACGTCGTCGTCGCCACGATGGGCGACATGCTCGGCTTGAAGGGCCATATCGTCAATCTGGTCGTGCGCAAGGTGAAGAAACTGGTGCCGGAATGGTCGCTGCCATCGGCCAGAAGCTTCAAGCAGGTGATTGCCGAAGGCGCCCGGCAAACGATGAATGCGGTCGAGGTCTCGCCTCGCGATATCGCCTTCCTGCAGTATACCGGCGGCACGACCGGCATCTCCAAGGGCGCGATCCTCACCCATGCCAACCTGCTTGCCAACAAGGAACAGATGGCCCTGTGGCTGGAAACCGCCTTCCTCAACAAGCCGCGCCCGGAGCAGATCCAGTTCCTCTGCGCACTGCCGCTCTATCACATCTTTGCGCTGACGGTGAATTCGCTGATGGGGGTTGCCACCGGCAGCCATAATATCCTGATCGCCAACCCGCGTGACATTCCGGCCTTCGTCAAGGAACTGCAGAAGTACAAGATCCACGTCTTCCCCGGGCTCAACACGCTGTTCAATGCGTTGATGAACAATCCGGACTTCCAGAAGCTGGATTTCTCCTCGATGATCCTTGTTTTTGGCGGCGGCATGTCGGTGCAGCGACCGGTCGCCGAACGCTGGCTGAAGATGACCCATAGCCAGATCACCGAAGGTTACGGCCTGTCGGAAACCTCGCCGGTCGCCACCGCAAACCGGCTCGACGCCACAGAATTCAGCGGCATGATCGGGCTTCCCATCTCGTCTACGGAAATCTCGATCCGTAACGACGACGATTCCGAGGTGGAACTCGGCGATGTCGGCGAGATCTGCATCCGCGGCCCGCAGGTGATGGCCGGTTACTGGAACCGCCCGGACGAAACCGCCAAGGTCATGACGGCGGACGGTTATTTCCGGACCGGCGACATGGGCTACATGGACCGCCAGGGCTATACCAAAATCGTCGACCGCAAGAAGGACATGATCCTCGTCTCCGGCTTCAACGTCTATCCGAACGAGGTCGAGGAAGTCGTGGCGACCCATCCCGGCGTGCTGGAATGTGCAGCGATCGGCGTGCCGGACGAACATTCCGGCGAGGCGGTGAAGCTCTTCGTGGTCAAGAAGGACCCGAACCTGACGGAGGCGGACGTCAAGGCCCATTGCGTGACCAACCTGACCGGCTACAAGCGCCCGCGTTTCATCGAATTCCGCACCGAGCTGCCGAAATCCAATGTCGGCAAAATCCTGCGGCGGGAGCTGCGCGGCTAACCTACCGTTGCAACGCTGCGACAGATGACGACCAAGCGTGTGCCGTAAAGCCGGAATCCTTCCGTTAGCGGTGGACGATGCGGCAGTCCTTGATTAGCCCTTTCCGCGGGGGCTGGGCAAAGCATGTTGGAGTTCGCTTGGAAAGCCGCGCCGGATTTTCGTTTCATGTGATTGCCGTTCTCACGGTGCTGAGCGTTCTTGCGGGCTGCGCGGGGCGCCCCGAAGGCGTGCTCATTCCGACCCAGACGCAAGCAGCCGGGACCTCGAAGGTTGACGTGCTGGTGGCAACTACGCGGCGCCCGACCGAGACGCCCGGCGTGCTGTTTTCCGGCGAGCGCGGCAAGGAACCTGTCGTCACCGAGATTGCCGTTTCCATCCCGCCCGACAAGGCTCGCGAAGTCGGGCAGGTGCAGTGGCCGTCGAAGCTTCCCGCCAATCCTGCCAAGGAGTTCGCGACGGTTTCCGTGACGCCGCTTGCCCCCCCGGTGGCTCAATCCTGGCTCAAGGGCCACCTGGGCAAGAGCAGGCGGGTGTTCGTCTTCGTGCACGGCTTCAACAATCGCTACGAGGATGCCGTCTACCGCTTTGCCCAGATCGTCCATGACTCCAACGCCGACGTGGCTCCGGTCCTGTTCACCTGGCCGTCACGCGGCAGCATCTTTGCCTATAATTACGACAAGGAAAGCACCAACTATTCCCGCGATGCGCTAGAGGAGATGCTGCGACGGCTGGCGAAAGAACCGAATGTCGACGAGATCACCGTCATGGCCCATTCGATGGGATCGTGGCTGACCGTCGAGGCACTCCGGCAGATGGCGATCCGCGACGGCCGGGTGGCGCCGAAGATCCAGAACGTCATCCTTGCCTCCCCCGACCTCGATGTCGACGTGTTCGGCCAGCAGCTTGCCGAGATCGGCGAAAAGCGGCCACATTTCACGCTATTCGTTTCCCGCGACGACCGGGCGCTCAGCCTGTCGCGACGGATTTCCGGCAATATCGACCGGCTCGGCCAGGTGGATCCGACTGTCGAACCCTATCGCAGCGAATTCGAGAAAGCCGGCATTGTCGTGCTCGACCTCACCGCGCTCAAGACCGGCGACCGGCTGAACCACGGAAAATTTGCCGAAAGCCCGGAGGTGGTGAGGCTGATCGGCAACCGGCTGATCGCCGGGCAGACGGTGACCGACTCGGACGTCGGGCTCGGCGAGACGCTCGGCGCCGTGGCCCTCGGCACGGCTCAGACCGTGGGCAGCGCCGCCAGCGTAGCCGTCAGCACGCCGATCGCCATCTTCGATCCGACCACCCGCCGGAACTACAAGGACCAGGTCGACCGCTTCGGCAATTCGGTCGGCAATGCCGTCGAAACGGCGGTTGGACAATAAACGCATCGCCGCCACGGCCGTGCTTGATTTGACATCAAAACGGAATAGGTTCCCGATCATCCCATTTCGAGTGCCGAGGAATCACCCATGCAGGCCATCGTCCAAGACCTGAAGTCCACCGTCGCGAAAACCAATGCCACGGATATCCGCGCCGCCTTTGCAGCCGATTCCGGCCGTTTCGCCAAGTTCAGCGCCGTTTTCGACGATCTCCTGATGGACTATTCCAAGACGGCGGTGAACGACGAGATCATGGTGCTGCTCGAAAAGCTGGCGGATGCGGGCGGCGTCGCCAAGAAGCGCGAGGAGATGTTCTCGGGCGTCGCGATCAACTTCACCGAAGGCCGCGCCGTGCTGCATACGGCACTGCGCAACCGCTCCAATACGCCCGTCCTAGTCGACGGCAAGGACGTGATGCCGGATGTCAACGGCGTGCTCGCCGCCATGGGCAAGTTCGCCGACGGCATCCGTTCGGGCGCGCTGAAGGGCGCGACCGGCAAAAAAATCACCGATATCGTCAATATCGGCATCGGCGGCTCCGATCTCGGCCCGGTTATGGTCACCCTGGCGCTGGCGCCTTTCCATGACGGTCCGCGGGCGCATTTCGTCTCTAACGTCGATGGCGCGCATATCGCCGACACGCTGAAGCTGCTCGACGCGGAGACAACGCTGTTCATCGTCGCCTCGAAGACCTTCACGACCGTCGAGACGATGACCAATGCTGCCTCGGCGCGCGCCTTCATCGCCGACAAGCTCGGGGAGGCGGCCGTCGGGCATCACTTCTGCGCCGTCTCCACCGCGCTCGACAAGGTCGCCGCCTTCGGCATCGACAGCGACCGCATCTTCGGGTTCTGGGATTGGGTCGGCGGACGGTATTCGATCTGGTCGGCAATCGGCCTGCCTTTGATGATCGCCGTCGGCCCAGAGAACTTCGGCAAGTTCCTGGACGGCGCGCATGCGATGGACACCCATTTCCGCACCGCGCCGGTGCGCCAGAACCTGCCGATGCTGCTTGGCCTGATCGGCTTCTACCACCGCAACGTTCTCGGCTACCCGTCGCGCGCTATCCTGCCGTATGACCAGCGGCTGCTGCGCTTCCCGGCCTATCTACAGCAGCTCGACATGGAATCGAACGGCAAGGGCGTGACGATCGACGGCACGCCGGTCGAGGGCAATTCCGGTCCTGTCGTCTGGGGCGAACCCGGCACCAACGGCCAGCACGCCTTCTATCAGCTCATCCACCAGGGCACGACCGTCATCCCGGCCGAGTTCATGATCGCCGCCAACAGTTTCGAGCCGCACCTGCGCCACCAACACGAGCTTTTGATCGCCAACGTCCTGGCGCAGTCGGAAGCGCTGATGAAGGGCCGCACCTTCGAGGAGGCCAAGAAGCAGCTGACCGACAAGGGCATGGATGACAAGCAAGCCGATTTCATCGCGCCACATCGCGTCTTCACGGGCAATCGCCCTTCGATCACCTTCGTCCACGACAAGCTGACACCGTTTGCGCTCGGCCGGCTGATCGCGCTCTACGAACATCGGGTGTTCGTCGAAGGCGTGCTCTTCCGCATCAACTCGTTCGACCAGTGGGGCGTCGAGCTCGGCAAGGAACTGGCGACCGGCCTGCTGCCCGTCGTGGAAGGCAAGGAAAGTGCTTCCGGCCACGATGCCTCGACGCAGGGGCTGGTGAAGGCGCTGCTAGCGGCCCGGAAATGACTTTTCGGCCCTCATCAGGGGGCCGAACTATTTCCCTTTGCAGACCGAAGATAGGACCTCAGAGACCGATCTCATGGGCGAAAGGCGGGTTGGCGCCCGCCCGCGATACCGTGACGGCAGCGGCCTTTGCGCCGAGTGCGAGAGCTTTGCTCACGGCATCCTCGGTCAAGCCCGCAACCTTTTCCTTGGTCAGCAGGTCCTGCATCTTCAGCGAGGCCAGAATGCCCGCATCGAACGTATCACCTGCGCCGACTGTATCGACCACCGTCACGCGCTCGCTCGGCACCGAAACCTTGAAGTTTTTGGTATAACCGGTGGCGCCATCCGCCCCACGGGTGAGGACCACCAGCTTGGCGCCCTGGTCCAGCCAATGCGCAGCCAGCGTGTCATGGTCGCCTTGCATGCCGAACCAGTCGAGATCCTCGTCGGAGAACTTGATGATGTCGGACATGGCGGCCATCCGGCGGACGCGGTCCATGTGCTTCGGTTTGTCCTTGATGAAGCCGGGGCGGATGTTCGGATCGAAGGAGATCACCCGCTTGCGGTATTCGCGCGCCATCAGCGCCTCGTAGGTCGCGCCGCAGGGTTCGGGGATCAGGCTGATCGCGCCGAAATGCATGGCTTCGCAGTCATCGCCGAGCACCGGCAGGTCGGCCTCGGTGATCATCCGGCCGGCAGTGCCTTCGTCGTAGAATGCATAGGTCGCCTGGCCGTTGACGAGTTTCACGAAGGCAATCGTGGTCGGGCGAGAAGAGACAGCCGCAAGGCTGTAGTCCACGCCGCTCTTTGCCAACGTGTCCCGCAGGACATCGCCCATCAAGTCATCGGAAATGCCGGTGAAAAACGCGGTCGGCTGCCCGAGCCGCCCAAGCGCTATCGCGGTGTTGAAGATCGCACCGCCGGCGTAAGGCGCAAAGCCTTTTTCACCGAGCGTGGTGTCACGCGGAAGCATATCGATCAGGGCTTCGCCGCAGCACAAAATCATAAAAATCCTCCCGCGCGCTTTCTCAGCAATTTTCAATCGATTAAGCGAGCTTTTGCCAAAAGGCCAGAGCAAAAAATCAGAGAGCGATCTCGCTGACGCCGCCATTGCGTCCCGACCAGGCCAGCGGCGCGTCGAGGAAGGCCTCGACTTCCGAGAGCGTGTTGTCATCGAAAAGCTTGCCTTCCCTGGCTGCCGCCAGGACGTTGCGCCAGGTGGCGATGTGATGCAGCTTTACCTGGCCGTTCGAGAAACGCTCGTAGGCTTCCGGGAAAATATCGTAGAAGAAGAGCGCGATGCCGTGATCAACGGTAGCGCCGGCGGCGCGGATCGCATCGATGAACTTGAACATGCTGCCGCCGGCGGTCGTCAGGTCCTCAATGACCAGCACGCGCGCGCCTTCCGGCAGATGGCCCTCGATCTGCGCATTGCGGCCGTGGCCCTTCGGCGCCTTGCGGACATAGATCATCGGCAAGCCCAAGCGTTCGGCAAGGAAAGCCGCGAAGGGGATGCCCGCCGTCTCGCCGCCGGCAACGCAGTCGAACTTCTCGAAACCGGCGTCGCGCATGACCGTCGCGGCCGCAAAATCCATGATCGCCGAGCGGATGCGCGGATAGGAAATCAGCTTGCGGCAGTCGATATAGACCGGGCTCATCAGGCCGGAGGCGAACTTGTAGGGCTTGTCGGCGCTGAAATGAACCGCTCCGATCTCCCAGAGCATCTTTGCCATCAGTTCGGCCATCACGCCGCGGTCTGGAAATGTGGTTTGAATCATGCGCCCGCTCCTTTTGTCAAAACCACGCGCCGCAATAGCAGCATGCGGCAGAGTATGCCAGACGATGTGGAAAATAAGGAGGGGATCAGGCGGTGGTGCGGGTTTCGGTCAGGTCCACCGGCCGCAGATAGCCGGCGACATGCACGCGGTCGCGGCCGGCCCGTTTTGCTTCGTAGAGCGCGGTGTCGGCGAGGCCCAGCACGGTTTCGAAAGGCTGGCCTTCCGGGGCACCGACCGCCACACCGGCGCTGACGGTGCATTTCAGCATAGCCTCGCCGATGACGATGTCGCGGGCGGCGAAGCGGCGGGAGATGTCGTTGGCAATCCGCTCAGCCCGTCCGGGAAGGACTCCGTCGAGGATCATCACGAATTCCTCGCCGCCAAGCCGCGCGACGGTATGGCGGGTTTTCATGCCGCTCGCGAGGTCTTCGGCAAACAACCTCAGCACCTGGTCGCCGGCGGCATGGCCATGCTGATCGTTGATGGACTTGAACCGGTCGATATCGAAAACGATGACCGCGGTCGACGAACCGAGCGTGCGATGGGCATGCTGCTCGAAGAGAGCGCGGCGGTTGAGAAGCCCTGTCAGCGCATCGGTCATCGCATCGTGGCGATGGTGGGCCGCCATGCGCCACTGGTGGAGCGCCAGCGACAGCGCGCCGATGCCGGTCATGCCGGCGATGCAGACAGCGATATTGAGGTTTTCGGCCCAGTTGTCGGGCGCGTGGCCCAGCACCCATTGTTGCCCGTCGATCAGGACGACGGCACATAGCGCGAAAGACACCGCGGTGGCGGCGTAGAGCACCGCCATTCCGATGAGCGGTCCCGGCGCCTCCCGGCGTGCCCGCCAATATTGCCTGGCGGTTTCGAGGAGCAGCCCGGCCGTGGCAAGGTTCATGACGATGAACCCGACGCCGTCGAGGCCGGTAATCATCAAGGGCAGGCCGACAGTCACGGAGGCGGCGGTGATGGCACCGGCCATGATCCAGGGCCGGTTGCCGCTGCGGAACTGCACCGATGCCGCATAGATCGTGCCGAACCCCGCCATCAGGAACGTATAGGCGATCGAGGCACCGATGACGTCGGCCTCTACCGTATAGGAACTATAGGCGAAAATGCCCGAGACAGTGAGGCAGAGCGCGATGACAAGGGTAAGAAGGAAGGAATCGGTGCGACGCGAATACCATGTGCCGAACAGCGTCACCATCAGGCACGCCGCCGAGACGCCCAGCGCGAGCAGAAGAGAATGGTAGTCGAGCATCATGCCTAGCTTTCTCTTCGGGTACATCCCCGCGGGAAAATCTTGGGCGCCAAGCTAAGCCCGGATTCTATCCAAAAGGTTACCAGATCGATCACGTGTTATCTGTCCCATCCGAAGCCGTTTCATCAGCAATCTCGTTTATAGATCGCCGCGAACTACACGGAATGGATGTACATCCAGGTCCCGCGTCGCTATGCATTCTCCATCGCACACAGGGGGAGCGTTTCCATATGTCCGTAAATTTTCTTAGGGCATTTCTTGCCGTCGTCGCCATGGTTGCGGTTTCCATTGCCACTCCAGTCCAGGCCGCATCCTATAAGGAACTGATCAGCCAAGGGTACAAGACGGGCAAGCTGACACGCGGCCCGAGCGGCGCACAAGGCTGGTTCCTGTCGAAAGACAAGACCCGGGAGTTTTGCCTGATGACAGCAACGTCCGCCTATGTCGGAAAAGCCGGCATGGTTGCTTTCACGTCAGCGGGACGCCAGGTCAAGATCGACCGAAAGGTCTTCGAAAGCCATGCCGGCAGCGCAGGCCCCCTACCGCAGCTCGAAGACCTGAATGCCGGTCGGCCAAGCCCGGACGATGTCGGTGTATGCCGCCCCGTGAAATAGGGAGTTGATCTGACGGCTCCGGAGGGACGTCACGCGACGTCCCAGTGCAGCGGGAACATCGGATCGAAGACCGTGATCGGCCCGGCGCCGCTGTCGCGCTTGTCCGGAAACTTCACCGGCTCGTCGCGCTTTTCAAGTGTGATGGTCTCTTCATTCGGCTTCAGTCCGTACCAAGCCGGGCCGTTAAGCGAGGTGAAAGCCTCCAGCTTGTCGAGCGCATTGTCGTCCTCGAACACATGCGCAAGGCAGCTCATGGTGTTGACCGACGTATAGATGCCAGCACAACCACAGGCGCATTCCTTCAGGGGATCGACATGGGGGGCGGAATCTGTGCCGAGGAAGAAGCGCGCATCACCGGATGTCGCTGCCGCCCGCAGTGCGAGGCGATGGTTCTCGCGCTTGGCGACCGGCAGGCAGTAATAATGCGGGCGAATGCCGCCGACCAGGATGGCATTGCGATTGATGATCAGGTGGTGGGTGGTGATCGAACCGGCGAGATTTCCCTCCGACGATTTGATGTAGTCGATGCCATCGGCGGTCGTCACGTGCTCCATGGTGACTTTCAGTTCCGGCAGGCGTTTGCGCAGCGGATCGAGCACTGTCTCGATGAAGACGGCCTCGCGGTCGAAGATGTCGACTTCCGGCGTGGTCACCTCGCCGTGTACGCAGAGCGGCAGGCCGATCTTCGCCATGCGCTCCAGAACCGGCATCGCCTTGTTGAAGTCGCGTACGCCGCCATGGGAATTGGTCGTAGCACCGGCGGGATAAAGCTTCACGGCTGAGATCAGCCCGCTCTTGCCTCCCTCTTCCACATCGTCCGGATCGGTATGTTCCGTCAGGTAGAGCGTCATCAGCGGCTCGAAGCGATCACCGGCCGGAAGCGCCGCGAGGATGCGCTCGCGATAGGCCCTGGCATCCGAGGTCGTCACCACCGGCGGCACCAGGTTGGGCATGATGATTGCGCGTGCGAAATGTCGGCTCGTATCGCCGATCACCGCCTTGAGGACGTCGCCGTCGCGCAGGTGCAGGTGCCAGTCATCGGGGCGGCGGAGCGTGAGCGTTTTCATGGGAAGCTTCCGGACGTGATCGATTTGTCCGCCATAACATCAATGGCTCGGCCAAAACAATCCGATCATGCGAGGAACCTACAATCCAGCAGGCCCGATGCAGATTACTTCTCACGCAAACGTGCGGGATCCAGAGGTTCATCACGCATGAAAGATGAAAGGCACACGGAACCGGCGCCCGCTTGCAGCGTTCGTTAAGCAATCTGAAGAATCAGTAAATCGGAGCGAACAATGAAATCCCGCTTCTCCAAAGTCAACAGGGGTTTTGCGATTGCCACAGGTACTGCTGCAGCGCTCTGCGCGCTGACCGTTTCGCTAGGCGCAGAGGAGCGGGCCAACCTGCAACTCGCGTCTGCCATGCAGACGGAGTGCGATCGGCTCGCCGGCAGCCCCTACGATCAGCAGCGCAACGGCGAATTCGCCCCGGTCGGCATTTCCGATATAGACGGCACCGCGGTGGACGCCTGCCGCATGGCCTATGACACGACCGGCAACCCGCGCTTCGCCTATCAGCTCGGCCGGGCTCTCAACAAGACCCAGCAGGCCGGCCAGGCGATGAGCGCATATGACGTTGCGGTCAAGGCCGGATATCCCGCCGCCAAGGTCAATTTCGGCATGCTGATGGGCCGGCTCGGCGACGAGCGATCCGAATTCCAGTTCTATACGGAAGCCGCCAACAGCGGCAACGTTCTTGCCGCCTACAATCTCGGCGTCGCCTATCGCGATGGCCTCGGCACCCAGCCAGATGTCAAGCGGGCGCTCAGTTGGTTTGAAAAGGCGGCAGCGGAAGGCGACGATACCGCTGCCTTCAACATTGGCGCGATCTATGACGAAGGCCACCTCGTGGAGCAGGACGACCAGACGGCGATCGCCTGGTACGACCTTGCGGCCCAGCGCGGCAATGCCGATGCGATGATCAATCTCGGGCTGATGTATGAAGCCGGCGAAGGCATCGAAGCAAATGCTCTGAAGGCTGCCGAAATGTACGGCAAAGCTGCCGAGAAGGGCGACGTCTTCGGCGCCTACAAATTCATGCAGATGCAGGAACTGGGTGTTGTCCCGGGCCCGAGCGCCCCCGCAACGACCGAAGGTGTCAATTCGCTGGTGCTGAAGCCGGGCGACATGGAACAGACGGCCGGCAACGGCAAGGAAATCTGAAAGCTCAGATTTCTCCGGCGGACGGCCCCCATACGTCGGTCATCGCAAAACCGTCCGACAACGGGTCGAATGGATCAAGAGCGATCTGATGCAGGCCGAAGGTGAACCCGCGGCCGGTGATCGTCGGAATGATCGCCGGCTTTCCGGCGACCTCCGTTTCGGATGCCAGTCCCACCTCGAACTGGGAACCGATGATCGAGCGTGACTTGAAGACATCCCCCACCTTTACCTTGCCGCGCGCATGGAGCGCTGCCAGATTGGCGGAATTGCCGGTGCCGCAGGGCGAACGGTCCGCCCTCCCCGGCCACATCGTCGTGCAGGTGCGCACTGTACCGTCAGCCTCCGCATCGCGGAACATCACATAAGCGACGCCTGAGATCGCCGGAATTTCCGGATGCACGACCTCGACCTGCCTGTTGATCAGGTCCTTCAGCACCATGCCTGCCTGGACGAGTGCTGCCGCATTGCCCTTCTCGATGGTCAGGCCGACCTGGCCGACATCCACCAGTCCGTAAAAGATCCCGCCATAACAAAGGTCGAGGGTGATCTCGTCCCATGACGGGGTCTGAACCTTGACGTCAAGCTGATGCACGAAGGACGGCACCATGGTGAGCTTCACCTTCTCGCAGCGTCCGTCGCGGCAGGTGGCCGTTGCCCGCACGAGGCCGGCGGCGGTTTCAAGCGTCACGACGGTCTCAGGCTCCTGCATTTCGACGATGCCGGATTCCAGAAGCGCTGTCGTGACGCAGATCGAGTTCGACCCGGAACTCGCATGTGCCTGGTCCGGCTGCAGGATGATGAAGGCGGCGTCCGCATCAGGATGTTTCGGCGGCAGCAGCAGGTTGACCGAGCCGATCGGCGCTCCGCGCGGCTCGAGGCAGAGGAAGCGGCGAAGTTCATTGCCCTTCGGATCGGTGTTCAGCCAGCGAAGCTGATCGGCAACCGTTTCGCCCGGGATCTTCGGCACGCCGCCGATCGCGACCTTGCCGATCTCACCTTCGCAATGAACGTCCAGCAGCTGGATCGTGCGCTTCCATCTCATCCCATATGCTCCCGATCAGACGTGGCGAGTGATGCCGCCATCAACGCGGATGTTCTGGCCGGTGATGTATCCCGCACCATCCGAAAGGAGGAAGGCGGCTGTCTTCGCAACTTCTTCCACCTGTCCGACGCGCTTCATCGGTACTTTTTCCGCCGTCCCCGGCTTGTGGTCGAGACTGTCGATGAAACCAGGCAGGATGCAGTTCATGCGGATGTTGTCGGCGGCATAACGGTCCGAATAGAGTTTGGCGAAGGCGCCGGCCGCGGCGCGATAGGTGCACGAGACTGGAAAGACGAGCGAGGGCTCGTAGGCGGCGAAGGTGGTGATGTTGACGAAGGCGCCCTTGCCCTGTTTCAGCATGACCGGAGTCACCAGGCGCGCCATGCGCACCAGAGACAGGACCATCATGTCCGAGCCGAGCGTCCAGTCCTCATCGGTGATATCGAGCAGATCGCCCTTCGGCGGATGGCCGGTATGATTGACCACGGCATCTATGCGGCCATAGGTTTTCATGGTGAGGTCGAAAATCGCCTGGATGTCCTCGGCTTTTTCCGCGACGCCCCGCGAGGCGACGCCGCCGAGTTCGGCTGCCAGCTTCTCGCAGCTTTCCGAAGGCGACATCAGTGCAAGCTTGTAACCCTGAGCGTGCAGTTCGCGGGCGATCGCCTCACCCATGCCGCGCCCGCCGCCGGTAATCAGCGCGACCTTTTCCATCTCAGCCATCGGAATCTCCTCTAAGCCTTTGTCCGCCTGCGAACAGGCTTCCCGAACAGATATATCAGCCGCGCCGGTTTGCCTACCGTCTTCAGCGAAGCCAGAGATAACCGAGGTTCAGCCGCGTCTCGCCGTCGCCGTAATAATAGGGCCGGGAGAGGGATTTGGCAGGCGATGGGGTCAGTCCGAGCGTCTCGATGGAGGAAAGATCGATCGGCGGCGAGCCAGATGCCGCCCCTTCGTCGGTCCAGATCGCCAGAACTGGCCCCTTCACGGCGTTCGGAGTCGGGAACCCGGCGATCGGCTGCTCCGAATTGATGACCGGCACATCGGGAAACTGTAGCCGCATATTGCCAGCCAGGTTCATGCCGGCCGCAATGATCACCGCCGGTCGACCTTCGGCTTTGAGAGCCTCGGCGATGGATGCAAACGGATAGTTGATCCGGGTGTAGCCGCCGGTGAGCCCGCCCGTCAGTGTCTTCCCCGCCAGCGGCACCAGCGTCACGAGCATGATGACGGCGAAGACGGGGACGAAGCGCCTGAGATGGGACGTGGTATCAACGCCCGCTCGTTCCAGCTTCAGAAGCAGATAAAGCGGCAAAGGCAGAAGATAGGGATCGAGCCAGCGCTCCGTAATCTTGGTCGTCCCGGTGAAAAGGATGACGAGCACGACGCCGAGCAGGCCCACCGCCATCATCAGCCCCAGAAGACGCGTCCAGCGGTCGCTTGCCTTCAGCGATCTCCTGAACTCGCCTTTAAAGGCGACCGCGAAGATGACGACCGTCAGCGCGCCGAACGCCACGCAGGCAAGCATCAGCGAGCCGAGGGCGCGTACAATACGAACGGCGCCATGCGGTACGTTCGCCTCGACCATCTTGCCGATCGTGCCAGATGTCGCGAGATCGAGGTGGCCGAGAAGCCAGAGGGCGTGCGGGAGGACGATGACCAGGCTGACGATCGCAGTCAGCAGGATGCGCGGATCAAAAAGACGGGGGCGCCATTCCCTGTCGCAGAATACGGCGATGATGGTAGCGGCGGGCAGCAGCGCGAAATTGTATTTCGAGATCGTGCCGATGCCGATCGCGACTCCAAGGATGAGGTAGCCCTGCCAATCCGCCCGGACAAGGGTTCGGAAGAGCCCGTAGAGGAACAGCGACGTCGCCATCAGCACTGCGACGGTATGGGTCAGATCCTGCTGTGGCATGTAGGAGAGTTGCGGCAGAGTGAGCAGGCTCAGCATCGCCAGCGCCGCAAAGCCGGGCCGCGGATGGAGTTCGCGTGCCGCCATGCCGAAAAACACGTAACACGACAGCAGCATCAGGAATTTCGGCAGGGTCAGCGAGAAAAGCGAAATGCCCGTCACGCTGACAAAGGCATTCTGAACCCAGTTATAGAAAGGCGGCTGCGGCCCGTAGCCGGCCAGCCAATATTGCGAAAACAACGCCTGCTCGGCCTCGTCCAGCGTCAGCGCGTTGGGAAGCGCCAGGCGAACAGCGACGCTCAGCAAGAAGTAGGCGCCGAGAAAAAGTGCCGCAGGCCCTAGGCCACCGGCCAAAAACCCTGCAAACCGGCCGGTTTTTTTTAACTCATCGGAACGCACCGCGTCCACGCTCTCACGATTCATTTTCTCTTCTTCAGGAAAACATCATATGGCAGCACGTGACACGACCTGGGGCGCGGATCAATAGAGCCTCGTGCTCAGCGTTCTATAACTTGGGGGAAATTGACCGCATGCACATCGACCAATGCTCTCCATCGTGTGAGCCGGCAGGCGCGACGCGCGTAAAACTGCCGCAGTCGAGGGAAGCGATCACCTGGGAGTCAGAAGCCCAGATCGCTAAGGCCGGGGTGCTCGTCCGGCCGCCGGCCGAGGGGCCAGTGATAGCGGCGGTCGCTCTCGCGGATGGGTGTGTCGTTGATGGAGGCGAAGCGCCGGCGCATCAGGCCGTTTTCGTCAAACTCCCAGTTCTCGTTGCCGTAGGAGCGAAACCAGTTTCCGCTATCATCGTGCCACTCGTAGGCGAAGCGCACGGCTATGCGGTTCTCGCCGAAGCTCCACAGCTCCTTGATGAGCCGGTAGTCCAGCTCTCGTTGCCATTTGCGCGTGAGGAAACCGACGATCGCTTCACGCCCCTGGACGAATTCGGCGCGGTTGCGCCAAAAGCTATCGACGGTATAGGCGAGCGCCACGCGGGCCGGGTCGCGGCTGTTCCAGCCGTCTTCCGCAAGCCGGACTTTTTCGACAGCCGTTTCCAGTGTGAACGGCGGCAGTGGAGGACGTTGATCGCTCATTGGGTATCTCCAGGGGTGGCAAGGCGAGCCCGCAGCTCGGCATTTTCGGATTCGAGCTGAGCAAGACGTTCCCTCAAGGGACGAACCGCTTCGTTGACTTCTCCCTCGGTGAAGCGAGGCGTGATGTGTTGCGGACAGTTCCAGTCGAAGCTCTCGAGCCGCAGCCGGAAGATGCGCTCGATCTTGGCGCGGTAATTCGGGTCGGTGACCAGCATAGTCAGTTCAGGATCCGCGTCGAGCGCCACCTCTTCGACATGTGCGTAGATCTTCAGCCGGGCGCGATGCGCGTAGTCCATCAGGAAGAGGCTGACCCGGTCGTTCGCTGCCACATTGCCGGTGCTGATGTACTGGCGATTGCCGCGGTAATCGGCAAAAGCCAATGTGCGGTCATCGACCACCTTCAGGAAACCGCTCGGACCGCCCCGATGCTGGACATAGGGCCAGCCGGTTTCCGAAACCGACGCCATATAGAAGCTGTCGCGGGCAGCGATAAAGGCCGCTTCGTTTTCCGTCAGTCGATCGAAGTCGCGATCGCCGTTGAAGTTCTGCCAGATGTGGTCGACACCCATCGTTTTCTGTGCGGCCCGGACGCTGGGCGTTATAGCGATATCCAGAAAGCCATAGGACATGATGGACCTCCTTCAGGTCGGGAGCCGCGATCGGCGGGTTGGCGGAGACAATGCCTCTTTTCACAATTCTGCAGAATAGAGTAAGATTGGAACTCATCTTACCAAGAAATGGAAAAGCGGATGGATCGCTTCGAAGCCATGTCAATGCTGCTGGAGGTGGTGGACAAGGGTAGCCTGTCTGCCGCGGGCCGGGCGCTCCGGGTTCCCGTGCCGACGCTCAGCCGGAAGATCTCCGAGCTTGAGGCATCGCTCGGTGCGCGCCTGCTGATCCGCACGACCCGCAAACTAACCCTGACCGACGCAGGCGCCACCTATGTGACCGCCGCGAGGCGTATTCTCGAACAGGTTGAGGATGCCGAACGCGAGGCAGCCGGCGAGTTCACTGCACCGAAGGGTGAACTGGTCGTCACGGCGCCGGTTATGTTCGGCCGGCTGCATGTGCTGCCCATCGTCATCGACTTCCTGGCACTGTTCCCCGAGATCAACATCCGCCTGCTGCTCGCCGATCGCAACATTCATCTTGTCGACGACCATGTCGATATGGCCGTCCGGATCGGGCAGCTGCCGGACAGCGCGATGGTCGCGACGCGGATCGGATCGATGCGGATGGTCACCTGCGCCAGCCCGGCCCTGCTGGCGGTCGATGGCATTCCGCAGACACCCGAGGACCTTCGACGGATGCCGTGGGTGACGTTCGAAGGGCCAATCCCATCGCCGATTCGGCACATGTTATCGACGGGATCAAGCACGACCGCTGAGATGATCGCTGCACCCCGCCTTTCGGTCTCGACTGCCGAGGCCGCCGCGGAAGCCGCGACGCGTAATGTCGGGGTGACGCGGCTGCTCCATTACCAGGTGGAAGACGCGATCAAAGCCGGAGCGCTCCGGATCATCCTGGAATCATTCGAGCCGGAGCCGGCCCCCATCCATCTCATCCATGCCGCGCGCGGCCAGATGCCGCTCAAGATGCGCAGCTTCCTGGATTTCGCGACACCGAGGCTGCGCCAGGCACTCGGCAGGATCAGCTCGGCCACTTGAGGCATTGCATGACTGCGATCGAAAGCCGCGAAACATGGTCGCCGGTTCAATACTTTGAGGAAGATTGTCCTTTCGGACCGCTAGACCATGAAGGGACGCCTATAGCGTCGTCTAGCGGAAAAATATGGCGCACCCGGAGCGATTCGAACGCCCGACCCCCAGATTCGTAGTCTGGTGCTCTATCCAGCTGAGCTACGGGTGCGTCTGCAAGCAGTGCGTGACCGCTTGCGTGGCGATCCTCTAAAACGTCCGCATTCCGATTGCAAGCGATTTTACCGCGGGCAACGTCATTTTGCTGTCACTTCTCGCTCAAACCGTTGAGAAGCAACATTTATTTGCATCAGGCCCGAGCCCGGTAGTCCTCCAGCGACACCGGACGATCGGGAATTTCTATCCTGAACTGCGTGCCGGGGCCGGGTTTCTCCACAAGCGCGATGGTGCCGCCGTGGGCGAGAACGAGCTCGCGGGCGATCACCAGGCCAAGCCCGGTGCCGCCCGACCGCGCCGAGCCGCGGAACGCGGAAAACAGGTTTTCGCGGGCCTTTCGGGGCATGCCGGGGCCCGTGTCGTCAATGGTAATGCTGACAACGCTGCCGACGCGATGCGCGGAGACCGTTACCCGGCGAACCATGGACGCATCCTGCGGATCGAAATTCACCAGCGCCTGGACAGCGTTCCGGCAAAGATTATGGATGACGCGGAAAATCTGCTCGCTATCGCAATCCACTTCCAGATCAGCGGCGATCTGGTCCAGGAACTCGATGCCTATTTCCGGATCGATCGCCAGCATGTCGCGCACGTCTTGCGCCAGCGCGGCAAAGCGGATGCGGCGGCGGCGGGGTGCTGCTTCGGAGGCTTGCCCATAGGCCAGGACTTCGCTCGTATAACCTACAGCCCGGTCTATGGTGCGCAGCAGTTTCGGTGCGAAACTCCTGACCATCGGATCGTCGACGTCCGTCAGGCGGTCCGACATCAGCTGCGCCGATGCCAGGATGTTGCGCATATCATGGTTGATCTTGGACACGGCGAGGCCAAGATCGGCCAGGTTCTTCTGCTGTTTCAGGATGCGCTGCAATTGCGCCTGCATGGCAGTGAGGTGGCGGCCTGCGACGGCAAGTTCGCCCCGGGAGCGATCGGCGCTAAAGACGCGGGCGGGATCGTCCGGCTGTTCCGAGAAAAGCTGCATGCTATGGGTGAGCCGCCGGATCGGCATGATCATCATGCGGTTGATGGCAAGGAAGATCAGCACCGCGGTGATCAGGGAGATCAATAGCGACAGCAGAAACATTGTCTTCGAATATTTCAGCATGTCCTTGCGCAGGGCGTCATCGGTCATGACCAGTTCGATGATCATATCGCTGTCGCCGATCGGACCATAGACGCGCATGACCCGGCGACCGCCGAAGACGAGCGTGTCGACTGCATCGCACATTGCCGAGACCAACGGGGTGTTGGCGAGATCGAACACCTGATCGATCTGGGGCTGCGTGTCCGTGGCAGCCAGCAGCCGCGAGGTGCCGTCCTTGCGCAGCGCGATCACCTTGGTGCCGGTGGCAAGCAGCGTATCGTCCTGCACGGCGCGGGGGAGTTCAGCGGGCTGCAATCCGTCGATGACGATGCCGGCGGCGGCGGCGGTATCCAGACGATCACGCAGCCAGTTCATCCGCATGGTCGCGACGGAGGGGATGAAGATCAGCACTTCGGCCATCATCACGAAAATGACGGTGAGCCATAAGAGCCTGCCGGAAAGGCCGCGGAAAAGACGCGGCATGGTTTCCGGGCCTGCGCCTTCCGGCGAGGACCCCGAGCGCCCCGAGGTATGAACCTCGTCGTCCATGCGGATCTCCATTTCCGAAATACTGGACCCGCCGGATCGAAGCGGGCACAGGGATGATCAGCCATTCTAGAGCTTCGGCGGTTTTTTACCAGTCCCTTTGCCGCAGTGCAAAAGAGAAAGCGGAGAAGGTTGCCCATCTCCGCTTCCTTATTCGATCGATATGCGAAACTGGATCAGAATTCTTCCCAATCCCCGGCAACGGCTGCCGTTGCGGTGGCCGTTCCGCCGAAAGCCCGCGAGAGTGCGCCAGTCATCGCCTTCACCGGAGAGACGCGCGGCCGATGAACGGCAGCCGCGGCGACGGGCCGCGGGGCCCTGACCGGTTCGGCGACGCGCTCGCTCTCCTGGCCGATGTCGAAATTGGAGACCAGTGCAAACAGGCTATCGGCCTCGGAGGAGAGGGTCTGGGTCGCGGCCGACGTCTCCTCGACCATGGCGGCATTCTGCTGGGTCACCTGGTCCATCTGGTTGACGGCCGTACTGACCTCGCCAAGCCCGGTCGCTTGCTCGCGGGAGGCGACGGCGATTGAGTGGATATGGTCATTGATGCTCAAAACGCGGGTTTCGATTTCCGACAGCGCCTCGCCGGTCTTTTGGACCAGCATCACGCCTCCGGCAACTTCCTCGCCGGATTTGCTGATCAGCGCCTTGATGTCCTTTGCGGCACTTGCCGAGCGCTGGGCGAGTTCGCGGACTTCCTGCGCGACGACGGCAAAACCCTTGCCGGCTTCGCCTGCACGGGCCGCCTCGACGCCGGCGTTCAGAGCCAGAAGATTGGTCTGGAAGGCGATCTCGTCGATGACGTTGGTGATCTGCGCGATCTCGCGGGAGGCCTGCTCGATCCGACCCATAGCATCGACGGCGCTGCGCACCACCTCGCCCGACTGGACCGCGCTCTGCTTGGCCTCGCCGACCATGACGGTTGCCTCGTGCGCCCGCTCGGTCGAACTCTTGACGACGGCGGTGATCTCCGCGAGCGCGGCTGAAGTTTCCTCCAGCGCGGCGGCCTGCTGTTCGGTACGGCGAGACAGATCGTTGGTCGCCCGGCTGAGCTCGGCGGCGCTCCCATTGATGGAGCCGGTGGCGGTGCGGACATTGCGCATCGTGCCACGCAGCGTATCCATCGTGCCGTTGACATTATGCTGCAACTCGGCAAACGCACCCTTGAAAGTGCCCCGCATGCTGTCGGTGAGGTCGCCGTCGGCAAGGCTTTTAACGACGCGCCGGGTTTCGGACACCCCGGCATCGACGCTCTCGACGAGCATGTCGACGTCACGGGCGAAGCGGTCGAGGCTCTCCTCGCCCCATTGCTTGTCGATACGGCGGGTGAAATCGCCCTCCGCGGCGGCCGCGACGACGGCCGCCATGCGGGTCTGCAGATCGTCGCTCTTGCCGCGCATGGTCGCTTCGGACGCATTCATGCGCGCGACCTCGATGCCGTTCTTGCGGAAGATCTCGATCGCGGCGGCCATATCGCCAATCTCGTCGGCGCGATCCGCCCCGCCGACGACCGTGTCGAATTCGCCGGCAGCGATGTGTTTCATGGACCGGGTCAGATCCGTGATCGGATGGCTGAGCTGGCGGCGGCCCAGGTAAAGGCCGAAACCGGCACCGGCGGCTACGCCTGCCAGGGTAACCGCGGAGACGAGTATGAAAAGGGTCTGCGTGAAGTCGTTGAGTTCTTCATTAACGGCGGCGAGAACGGCCTTGTCGGTGGCGACGATCGCATCGATCTCGACCTGATAGGCTTTGCGGTTGTTTCGGTTGGCGTCGTTATTGCCCTGCTCGTTGGCTGCAGCCGGGCTCACCTCCCGGCCAAGGCGCGCCGTCTCGGTCCGAAATCCGGTGAATTCCTTGGAGCGGGCGAGCAGTTTGTCGAATGCGGCACGTTCATCGGCAGGGACGATCTTGTCCCAATCCTTGAGAAGCTTGCCCATTTCATCCAAGTAACCGAGGATGCCATCGCCGAATTTTCCGCCCTCCTTGATGTCCTTCGACATGTAGACGCCTCGGGAGTCCATCACGACGGCCGTGACGAGCCGGTTAAGGTGCTCGCCCTTGTGTGCACGGTCTGCGGCCAGTTCATATTGAACCATCATTTGCCGATATTCCGCCATGGCAAACAGCGCCATGCCGCCAATAAAGCAGGCCACGAGGCTCATCAGGCCGACGAGGAGGTTGATTTTCCCTCGAATTTTCATTTCTTTCCCTTCCAGACGGGACCTATCATGTGAGGAAGGGCGGGCCCGCAGCCGGATTCTCTTCCATTCGATGCTAAAATTAGCCTTTAGAAATTAAAGAAATGCTTAGAGGATGGGGGGCGTCCCGACGAAACGGTTTGGACTTTTCTGGTGCGCCCACAAGTTGCGACATTTGACGTTTGCGTGGTGAGGACCCCGCCCCGTCAATTCCCGCCCCTGTTTCAAGAGGAGATTAACGGCAGTGACGTCGCAACTGCCGCAGCCGGGCGACTTCGATCGAAGATCACTCCGTTCGGGGATCGCCGGCCAAAAATCCCGGCAGCGATTGACTTTTCCGGCGGAGTCCTCTTATAAGCCGCCCACGTTCAGCTCCGGCGGGCTTGCACGCATGCGGCCGCCTGCGCAGATCGTTTTTCCGAAGCGCTCTTGCCGTCGTGATGACGGCAAACTCCAAGAAGGGCCGCACACCGCGGTATTAAAATAAATGAAGCGTACCTATCAACCGTCCAAGCTTGTTCGCAAGCGCCGCCACGGATTCCGCACCCGTATGGCCACCAAAGGTGGTCGTCTGGTTCTCTCCGCACGTCGCGCCCGTGGCCGCAAGCGTCTCTCGGCCTAAGGCCTGAGATGCCCGAGACGACCGGGCGATGACGACTGAGACAAAGAACGAGAAAACTGTCGGGCGGCTTAAAAGCCGGCCGCAGTTCCTTGCCGTCCGGGAAGGCGAAGCCCGCCGGGGCCGGAACTTCCTTCTGGAAGTCCTTGATCGGAACCAGCCGGACGAAGCGCCGCGCGTCGGTTTCACCGTTACCAAGAAACATGGCAACGCGGTCGAACGCAACCGCATGCGCCGCCGCCTCCGCGAGGTGGTGAGGCAATCTGCCGGATTTGCAATGAAGAACGGACACGACTATGTGATTGTCGCGCGGCGGGAGGTGCTTAAGGCCCCCTTTGCGGATATGACGGCTCAGCTTATCGAGCGTATCGAAAGCAAGCCGAGACCAAAGCGGTCCGAGGAGACCCGTTCCAGGAAAGCATGATGGAAAAGAACCGCAATTACTTCATCGCGATCGCGCTCTCGGTGCTGATCGTTCTTGCCTGGCAGTTCCTCTATATGAACCCGAGGATGGAAGCCCAGCGGCGCGCCGAAGAAGCCAGCCGTGCGCTTCAGGGCGAGAGCGCCCAGCCTGTTTCGCCGGAAAGCCCCGGCGCTCAGAGTGGTTCCGGCGTACTGGGGAACCTGCCTGGTGCGAACCCGGCAACTGCCGCACTCTCCCGCGATCATGCGCTGGCCCGGTCGCAACGCGTCCAGATCGAGACGCCTGCTCTGATCGGCTCCATCAACCTGACCGGCGCCCGCTTCGACGACCTCAAGCTGCGTGAATATCGCGAAACCGTCGACGAAAAGAGCCCGATCATTACGCTGTTCTCGCCATCCGACACGACGGATGGCTATTTCACTGAAGTCGGCTACATCCCGAATGAAACGATCGGCACCGCTCCCGGTACCGGCACGCAGTGGACGCTCGCAAGCGGCGGCAAGCTGACCCAGCAGACGCCGGTGACGCTGACCTTCACCAACGAGAAGGGCGTCACCTTCACGCGCACCGTCTCGGTCGACGACCATTACATGCTGACTGTTGCCGACAAGATCGACAACAAGACCGCTGCCCCGGTGACGCTGACGCCTTATGGCCGCGTCATCCGCAACAACAAGCCGGCCACGCCTGCCGTCTGGGTTATCCACGAAGGCTTCATCGGCGTAATGGGCGAGAGCGGCAGCCTCAACGAGCATACCTACGCCAATATCGAAAAAGAGCAGTACACCAACGAGAAGGCCAAGACCGGCTGGCTCGGGATCACCGACAAGTACTGGGCTGCCACCATCGTGCCGCCGCAGACGCTGCCTTATGTGGCGCGCTTCTCGCATTTCACCGGCGGTCAGGCGAGCTATCAGGCTGACTACAAGGGCGATGACCTGACGGTTCAGCCGGGCCAGTCGACCGAGATCAAGAACCTCGTCTTCGCCGGCGCCAAGGAAGTGCCGCTGGTCTCGCGCTACGAGACGGAATTCGGCGTTCCGCAGTTCAACCGCCTGATAGACTGGGGATGGTTCTACTTCATCACCAAGCCGATGTTCCAGCTGATGGACTTCTTCTTCCGTCACGTGGGCAATTTCGGGGTGGCGATCCTGCTCACCACCATCGTCGTCAAGACGCTGTTCTTCCCGCTGGCCAGCAAGCAATACGCTTCGATGGCCAACATGAAGCGCATGCAGCCGAAGATGGAAGAGCTGAAAGCCAAGTTCGGCGACGACCGAATGGCCCTGCAACAGGCGACGATGGCGCTTTACAAGGAAGAAAAGATCAATCCGATCGCCGGCTGCTGGCCGGTCGTCCTGCAGATTCCGATCTTCTTTTCGCTCTACAAGGTCATCTATGTCACCATCGAAATGCGGCACGCGCCGTTCTTCGGGTGGATCCAGGACCTGTCCGCCCCCGACCCGACCTCGCTTTTCAATCTCTTCGGCCTGCTGCCCTACGACGTGCCGCATGCCTTGATGATCGGCGTGTGGCCGCTCGTCATGGGCGTTACCATGTTCCTGCAGATGCGCATGAACCCGACGCCGCCGGATCCGACCCAGGCGATGATCTTCACCTGGATGCCGCTGGTGTTCACCTTCATGCTGTCGTCCTTCCCGGCCGGCCTCGTCATCTACTGGGCCTGGAATAACACGCTGTCGGTGACGCAACAGGCAATCATCATGAAGCGCCATGGTGCGAAGGTGGAGCTGTTCGACAATCTGAAGGGCCTCTTCCGACGAAAACCGGCGCCGACAAAATAGCGCCTGCCGATAAACGAATGAGAACCCCGGCTCGTCCGGGGTTTTTCTTTTAGGGAAAGGGCTGAAAAGCCCGAAAGCTTGACATTGCCGGCCAAAACCTTGAAGCCGTGCCCTTCGACAAAACAGGACGACCAGAACCGATGCCCGCAGACATGAGCACGGACGACAAACCGCTATTCGGCCGCCCCTGGATCTTCATCCGCGGCGTACCCTCGATGAAATTCCTGCCCCCGGAAGGCCCGCTGGAAGTCGCCTTTGCCGGCCGCTCGAACGTCGGCAAGTCGTCGCTGATCAATGCGCTCGTCGGCCAGAAGGCTTTGGCGCGCACTTCCAATACGCCCGGCCGGACCCAGGAGCTCAACTATTTCGTGCCGGATGGCTATTCGGGCGCAGGTACCGACCTGCCGCCGATGGCACTGGTCGATATGCCGGGCTATGGTTATGCCAAAGCTCCGAAGGAAACCGTCGATGCCTGGACCAGGCTCGTCTTCGACTATCTGCGCGGCCGCGCGACGCTGAAGCGCGTCTATGTGCTGATCGACAGCCGCCACGGCATCAAGAAGAACGACGACGAAGTCCTGGACCTCCTCGACAAGGCCGCCGTCTCCTACCAGATCGTGCTGACCAAGACGGACAAGATCAAGGAACCAGCCGTGGTGAAGCTGCTGGCCGAGACGCAGGAAAAGATCCGCAAGCATCCCGCCGCCTTCCCGTTCGTGCTCTCCACTTCCTCCGAAAAGGGCAAGGGGATAGACGAACTGCGCCAGGCGATTGCCGAAACCGTCGGCCGCCCGGTCTGACGCTGTTCTTGAAACGGCAGATCCGGCCGCCCCAGGAGAGGCGACCGGATACTGATGCAAAAGCCCCAAACGCGTGACCGGCTTTTACATTTTCGGGAGCAGAACCTTGTCGACCACGTGAATGACGCCGTTCGACTGCTTGACGTCGGCGATCGTCACATGTGCTACGCCACCCATCTCGTCGGTGAGCGTGATCTTGCCCATGTTTTCCTTGGCCTTCAGAATGCAGCCGCCAACGGTCTTGACGTCATGGGCGCCCTTGTCGTCCTTGATCATCTTTTCGATGGCCGTGGACATCGCGTCCGCCGCAACCACGTGGCAGGTCAGCACCTTGGTAAGCTGAGCCTTGTTTTCCGGCTTCAGCAGCGTTTCGACCGTGCCTTTGGGCAGAGCGGCGAAGGCTTCGTTGGTGGGCGCAAAGACCGTGAACGGGCCCTTGCCCTGGAGCGTCTCGACCAGACCGGCAGCCTTGACGGCAGCGACGAGCGTCGTGTGGTCCTTGGAGTTCACGGCGTTTTCGACGATGTTCTTGCCTTCATACATCGCCGCGCCGCCGACTTTGGGATTGGCGGCGAAGGCGGTGACTGTGGCGGCGGACAGAACGGTCGCGATGGCGAGCGTGCGGAGTGCGGTCTTCAACATGATGGCTTCCTCTCAACGAATCTTGTTGCCCCGGCGCGGATGCGCGCCTCCCAAGGCCTGGCGTCCCGACATCGGCGGAGACATCACAAGAGACGGAAGCCGGAGAAGAAGAGTTTCAGTGGCGATGAGAAAGCCGGAAAATAAAATATCAAACCTTTGTTTTTATTGATTTATATTTTCCGTAGCGCCCGCAATCCGCTTGACCACCCAGCCCCTGATCGGCGTTCGTGCTGGCGCGCGGCGCTCTGTTTGGCCTGCGCGGCTCCGTCGATTGCGCGATAATCTCCGGACTTATTATTTCCTCTGTCAAAAACATGCGCTAAAAGGCCCCACTCAATATTCAGGGGTATCCCATGACGGCTTCCGAAAGCGAACTTCAGGCAAAGCTTCTGGCACAGGCGCTGCCCTATATGCAGCGTTACGAAAACAAGACGATCGTCGTGAAATACGGCGGCCATGCCATGGGTGACACGGAGCTCGGCAAGGCTTTCGCGGCGGATATCGCGCTTCTCAAGCAGTCCGGCGTCAATCCGATCGTCGTGCATGGCGGGGGTCCGCAGATCGGTGCGATGCTGACGAAGATGGGCATCGAATCCAAGTTCGAAGCCGGCCTGCGCGTCACCGACCAGAAGACGGTCGAGATCGTCGAAATGGTTCTCGCCGGCTCGATCAACAAGGAAATCGTCGCGCTGATCAACCAGACCGGCGAATGGGCGATCGGCCTTTGCGGCAAGGACGGTAACATGGTCTTCGCCGAAAAGGCCAAGAAGACCGTCATCGATCCGGACAGCAATATCGAGCGGGTTCTCGACCTCGGCTTCGTCGGCGAGGTGGTGGAAGTTGACCGCACGCTGCTCGACCTGCTCGCCAAGTCGGAAATGATCCCGGTCATCGCCCCGGTCGCTCCGGGCCGCGACGGCGCCACCTACAACATCAATGCCGACACGTTCGCAGGCGCCATCGCCGGCGCGCTCAGCGCCACCCGCCTGCTCTTCCTCACCGACGTTCCGGGCGTCCTCGATAAGGACAAGCAGCTGATCAAGGAACTGACGGTCGCCCAGGCCCAGGCCCTCATCAAGGACGGCACGATCTCCGGCGGGATGATCCCGAAGGTCGAGACCTGCATCGAGGCGATCAAGGCCGGCGTGCAGGGCGTCGTCATCCTGAACGGCAAGACCGCCCACTCGGTCCTGCTCGAAATCTTCACCGAACACGGCGCCGGCACACTGATCGTTCCCTGATCGCCGATGCCTCCAATGCTCAGCCGGCGGCGGTGAAAACCGCCGCGGCGTCTTCCTTCAGCTTCGCCATCATCGCCCGGTAGGGACCCGGCCCGTAGCTGACCCGACCGACACCAAGTTCACCGAGGCGTTTCGGCGACGGAACGCCGCTGAACATCATGATGTTGACCGGAAGTGGCGAGGCTTTGCATAAAGTCTCGATCAACCCCTCATCGGCCAGTCCCGGGGCGAAGAACCCGTTGCCCCCAGCCTCGGCATAGGCTTTGGCGCGTTCGATCGCTTGATCGAGAAGTGCTGCATGCTTCGTCCGGTCGCCTTCCTGAAGGAAAAGATCGGTCCGGGTGTTAATGAAGAACGGCATATCGCGCGTGTCTGCCAGGGTCCGGATGGCACGGATGCGATCGGCCTGCTGCTCCACGGGATAGATACCGCTGCCGCCGACGACCTGATCCTCGAAATTGATGCCGATCGCACCCGCGTCGATGACCCTGGCGACATTTGCCGCCAGTTCGGCCGGATCTTCCGCATAACCGCCCTCAAAATCCACCGAAAGCGGCAGGTCGACGGCCGCGGTGATCGATTTCGCCGTGGCGAGCAATGCATCGAGCGGCAGGTTTTCGCCGTCGGCATAGCCTTGCGCTGCGGCAACCGACCAGCTTCCGGTGCCGAGCGCCTTCGCCCCAGCCTCCGCAACCGCCTTGGCGGTGCCGGCATCCCAGATGTTGTAGATGATGACCGGATTGCCCTTCCGGTGAAGCGCTGCGAACGCGGCTGCCTTGTCTTTCTCCAGCATGAATGATCCTCCCATTGATCGGAATACCCTAACTGGTTTCGGTGACGGATGCCGCCGCAAATCGGGCGGCGATCAGGAAAAGAGCAACCCGAGGATGCCGCCGACGATCAAGAGGCAGCCAAACACCTCCATGCGGTTCACCCGTTCATGAAAAAGGAAATAGGACGCCATGAACGTGAAGACGAGCTCGATCTGGCCGAGAGCGCGGACATAGGCGACCTGCTGCAGGGTCATGGCCGTGAACCAACCGGCCGAGCCGACGACGCCTGCCAGGCCGACGAGAGAGGATGAACGCCACGAGAGAACGACCTGGACGATCTCACGCTTGTCCTTCCAGAACATCCAGACCAGCATGAAGGCGGTCTGGAAAGTCGTGACGCAGGCGAGCGTCACCGCGGCCTCCATGACCGGTCCGGGACCGCCAAGCGACAGCGAAGCGCTACGGTAGGAAACGGCCGAAATACCGAAGACCGCGCCGGAGGCGATGCCGATCAGGGCGGTGCGGCTGGTCAGCGCGACTATCATGTTGCGCCAGGAGAGCGGCATGCGCGCCGTCGAGATCGTCATTACGCCGATAACGCCGACGATGATTGCGGCAACCGAGCCCGGCGTCAGCTTTTCGCCGAGCAGAATGAAGCCAAATATGGCAGCCTGCACCGGCTCGGTCTTGGAATAAGCCGTTCCGACCGCAAAATTCCTGAGCGAAAAGAGATGCACCAGCATCATGGTCGCAAAGATCTGTGCCAGCCCGCCGATCACCGCCCATAAGGCGAAGGTCCAGTTCAGTGTCGGGAACGGGTAACCGGCGACATGGTGAAGGCACAGGACATAGAGGATCGCGATCGGAAAACCGTAGCCGAAGCGCACGAAGCTCGCTCCGCGCGTGCCAAGAGACCCCTGTAGATGCTTCTGCAGCGCAGAGCGCAGGTTCTGCAGGAAGGCGGCGGCGATGGTGATGGGGATCCAGAGTTCCATATGCGGGCGGTATCACGCGTTCCGGCAGATCGCCAAGGCCGGCTCTGGCCGAAAGCGTACGTCTTTTTCGTTTTCTTTGCCGCCGTGCCGGTGCATAAAGCGGCCATGGAAAAAAAGCCGCAGACCTTGCCCGATCCCGCCGATTTCGCCCATGTCCGCGACTGGGTGTTCGATCTCGACAACACGCTTTATCCGCATCACATCAATCTGTTCGCACAGATCGACAAGAACATGACGGCCTATGTGCAGGAATTGCTGCAGCTGGAGCCGGCGGAAGCGAAAGCGCTGCAGAAGCGCTATTACCATGAACACGGCACGACGCTGCAAGGCCTGATGCTGAACCACGGCATAGATCCGGACGGGTTTCTCGAACAGGCGCACGCGATCGACTATTCGGCGCTGTTGCCGCATCCGGAACTCGGCGAGGCGATCAAGGCCCTTCCCGGCCGCAAGTTCATCTTCACCAATGGCAGCGTACCACATGCGGAGGCGGCGGCGCGAGCACTCGGCATTCTCGATAATTTCGACGACATATTCGACATCGTCGCGGCCGACTACGTGCCGAAACCGGCAGGCGCGACTTACGACAAGTTCGCCAGCCTGCATCGGGTCGATACAAAAAGCGCTGCGATGTTCGAGGACCTGCCGCGCAATCTGCAGGTGCCGAAAGCGCTCGGCATGCGCACGGTCCTTCTGGTGCCGCGCAATCTGGATGCGGTGCTGATGGAACGTTGGGAGAAGCTTACCGATGAGGACGATCACATCGACTATGTGACCGACGATCTGACGGGTTTCCTCACCGGCCTCAACATCCGCTAACGTTTTATCGCCATTACAGAAAGTTCATCCACATTACGGATGTTTAAGTGGTTTTGACGGGTTGCGGGCCCTATCTTCAGGCTATCGAAACAACCTGAAGGACCACCACAATGACCGCAAGAAAGATCGTTCTGGCGACCCTCGGAGCAGCGCTGATCGCCGGCGCAGCTATCCCGGCCTTTGCAGCCCCAGGGCGTGATGGTCCCGGCCGCCATAATGGTCCCGGCCGCGCCATGATGCAGGACGTGATGTTCGTCCGCCTGCTGAAGAACGCCGATGCCGACAAGGATGGCAAAATCTCCAAGGACGAGATGACTGCCTTCCAGGACAAGCTCTTTGCGGCAATCGACGCCAACAAGGACGGCTCTCTGACGCGCGGCGAAATGTTCGATTATCGCCAGGCGAAGATGGAAGAGTTCCGCAAGAACAACCAGCCGGAAGTCGCCAACACCGCGGACAAAAAGGACGACCAGTCCAACCGCGACATGGCAGATCGGCGCGACGACCATCGCCGCGACCGCGATCATTCCGCCTGGAACCGCGACGACCAGGGCCGCCATGGCTGGGGCCGCGAGGACGCCCGCTGGGAACGCCCGCATGGCCGCCAGATGATGGGCCAGGGCATGTTCCGCATGGTCGATGAAGACAAGGATGGGAAGATCACCAAGGCAGAAGCTTCTGCCGCATCCGACAAGCTGTTCGCCCGCATGGACACCAACAAGGATGGAACCATTTCCATCGACGACTTGCCGGACCGCCCCCTCTAGTTCTCCGCCCCCTTGGAACTAGTTCCGACAGTCGTCCCAAGGACCCGCCCTTTCCCCAAAGGGCGGGTTCTTTTATTTTTCGGATCAGATAAAGCCCGCAATCAGGAAGGTCTGTGCTCGACTGCGGTCACTCGGTCCGCGACCTCCTCCACCTTGTCCTCGATGCGGACAAGCGACTGCTCGATCGTCGACTGCATGTGGGACAAAGCCCCGCCAAGTTCGATTTTGATAGAGAGCTCGAGATCATCCCGAACTTCCGCCTGACGTCGTTCCAGGCGCTTTGAAAATTCATAAGTCTGGATCGCCAGGGTCCTGATTTCAGAAACCTCCTTGCGAAGGGCGCGAACCTCGTCATTTGTCCGCTGCCCAAGCTTGGCCAGAAAATTCAGATCTACGACTTCATCGCTCATCGGTACCATCCTCTAGCGACAATCTAGTCGCGAACTTCGCGACTTTCAATCAAGCCTTCAATGCTCGTAGAAATCCGAGATGATCTTCCACGCCTCTTCCGCGGTCTCCACGAAACTGATGAGGTTGAGGTCGTCCGGAGCGATCGTCCCGAATTCCGCCAGCGCGCCAAAATTGATGATGCCGCGCCAGAAGGCTTCGCTGAACAGGATGAGCGGCATGCGTTCCATGCGCTTGGTCTGGATGAGGGTCAGCGCCTCGAACATTTCGTCCAACGTGCCGAACCCGCCGGGGAAAACGACGACTGCCTTGGCCCGCATCATGAAATGCATCTTGCGGATGGCGAAATAGTGGAAGTTGAAGCTGAGTTCCGGCGTCACGTAGCGGTTCGGGGCCTGCTCGTGGGGCAGCATGATGTTGAGGCCGATGCTCGGCGCGCCGGCATCAGCCGCACCACGGTTGCCGGCCTCCATGACGCCCGGCCCGCCGCCGGTCACCACCACATATTCCTGATGATTGTAGCTCGCGGAATGCCTGCCGCAGAGGGCGGCGAACTTGCGCGCCTCCTCGTAATAAACCGAGGCCGCTTCGAGGTTCTGGCGCTGCGTGTCGTTG
>NZ_JALBGW010000359.1:0-662 GCF_023006485.1 Neorhizobium sp. BETTINA12A | reverse complement strand
CGAGGCCGCCATTGCCCGCGGCCTGCGCCGGAGCGGGGGCCTTGTTGCGCGGCGCCTGCGGGTGCTGCGGTTCTTCATCGAAGAACGGAATGTCGTCGAAACTGTTCGTCATGCGGCCAATGTAGTGATTCGGACCTGAAAGACCAGAAAATGTTCTGCTTTCATTCCCAGTCTCCACACAAGGCAAGGCTAAAGTGTGAAGAGGCTGCCGGTTGCGCTCTGCGAAAGCGGCAATTTTAGGAGTATAAGTATGCTTGCCGTCTAACATACCCGTGAGATTTCGCGAGGTTACATTTTTGTAAGGTTGCCGAAGACCCATTGCGTGAGCACCCGCAAAAAAGGATACTCCCGGGCAATATGGCCTTTTCGTGCCTCCTTCGGAGAATTGAATGCGGATTTGGAAACAGCTTCTGCTCTGTCTCGTCGTCCTGGCGGGAGCGCTGGCTCTGTGGGTTTACCTGGTGCCGAGTGCAGGAGCCACGCTTGCAAAGATCGGCGTTCCCGGTGGAGTGATTGCCGCCATAAGCCCGAAACATGCCCCCCAGCCCGCAACAGCGGCAGCCGGCGGCGCAAACGGCAATGCGGCGGCGCGCCAGCAAGGCCAGGGCGCAGCACAGGGAAATTCGCAGAACGGAGCCGCGAACGCGGCCCAGAACAACGCG
>NZ_JALBGW010000358.1:0-674 GCF_023006485.1 Neorhizobium sp. BETTINA12A | reverse complement strand
AGGGCACCCTCGGAGCGCACCTCGCGCCCGGCGGTCGCTCCGTCGGTCACGAGTTCAAGCCCGTTCGTGGCATGGAGCGCCGCAAAACCGCGGCCCGAGCGGGTCAGGAGCCAGTTTCCATCCATGACAACCTCGTCGAGGCCGTCGCGACCGAGATAAGCATGGGTCCAGGCATGGCGCGTGCCTTCGGTGTCGGCGATCAGCAGGGCGACGTCGCGATATTGGATGACGCGCGGGAGAACGCCGTTGCCGGCCCAATAGGACGGGCGCTGCGTGCCCCAGGGGTCGTCTTCGCCGGGATGGTTGACCCAGAGCCTCGCCATCGGGTGGCCCGCAAGCCGAATGTCGAGCACGTGCTGCTGGTGGCCCCGCCGGCCCGTCTTGTGATCGACCACGGTCGAGAGCTGCGAGGCTTCCGTCTTGAAGAGTACGAGCTTGCCGCTTTCGAGCCCCTGGGCGTAGCGCGCTTCTATCGAGCGTGCGGGCGCCAGCTGGGCAAATTCCGGCAAGTCATCCGGCGGCGCGTAGGAACCGGCGCAGAACATCGGCAGGGAGGCGACGCCACCGTTCAGCCAGCCGCTGCCGAACGCAACGCGGGCGAATGGCGCCAGCTCCGTCAGAGGCCCGGCCCTCAGCTCCTTGTCGTAGGCGCGCCCCTGCGAGCCGGCGGGAAC
>NZ_JALBGW010000357.1:0-679 GCF_023006485.1 Neorhizobium sp. BETTINA12A | reverse complement strand
CCACGGTCACGCCCATGGCGGCGAACTCGGCTCGGCAGGCGCCTTGCAGTTCGGCATCGCCTTCATGATCGCCACCGCCCTCCTGCATGCCGCCGGCGTCGCGCTCGGCTTCGGCATTGCCCGGCTCAGCCCTTACATCGCCCGTATCCTCGGCGCCGCGACCGCGCTTCTCGGTATGTCGCTGGCATTCGCGTGAGCCCCGGTCACGCGCCAAGATTACCGAAATGTAAGGGATCCCGGCTTTGAAATGCCGGAATCCCTGCCTACCTTGTTGTTCACGGCAAACGCCCCCAAGGAGGCAAGCATGTCACCCGAAGAACGCCAGCTCCTCACCGCCCTTTTCGACCGCGTCCGCACCGCCGCAGCCACCCCGCGCGACCGCGACGCCGAAACCCTCATCGACCAGGCCACCCGCGAACAGCCCTACGCCACCTACTACCTGGCACAGGCAGTCATCGTCCAGGAAAAGGGCCTGGAAGCCGCTTCCAACCACATCAAGGAACTGGAAGACCGCGTCCGCCAGCTTGAAGCAGAGACGAGCGATCATCACCGTGCCGAACAGAGCGGCGGGTTCTTGAGCTCGATCTTCGGCACCGGCCAGGCCCAGCAGTCCCCTGCCCCGCAGCCCGGTCTTCGAACCGGCCCCGGTCCGCTGCAAGCGCCCCAGGCAGGCCCTCAG
>NZ_JALBGW010000356.1:0-686 GCF_023006485.1 Neorhizobium sp. BETTINA12A | reverse complement strand
CGGTCCCGCTTTCGAGATAGCCGCATGCGATCGCCGGCATGCGCCGCCGTGCGATCCACGCCAGAGCCTCGATCGTCGCCGCGTTCGCGAGCCCGAGCCGAATCATGGATCAGTCTCCGCCTACCATTCGGCGCATATCTTGCCGAAATGCGCGCCGCTTAGTTGGTAGCGAAAGGCGTCGGCCAGCTCTTCGAAGGCAAAGCTCCTGTCGATGACCGGCCGGATGCCGGTCACCTCCAGCGCCGTCACATAATCCTGCTGATCGCGCCGGCTGCCGACGATCAGCCCCTGGAGCCGCGCCTGCTTGCGCATCAGCTCCATTGTCGGCACCTGCCCCTCGCGCCCGGTGAGGACACCGATGAGCGCGATATGCCCGCCGACGCGCACCGCCGCGATCGATTGCGGCAGCGTGCCCGGCCCGCCGATCTCGACGACATGATCGACGCCGAGACCGCCGGTCAGATCACGCACCGCGGGGCCATTCGGGCATCTCGCGGTAGTCGAGGGTATGATCGGCACCGAGCGCTGTGAGGCGTTCGCGCTTCGCGCCCGAGGACGAGGTAGCGATCACCGTCGCGCCCATCGCTTTGGCGATCTGAAGCGCGGCGATCGAGACGCCACCGGTGCCCATGATCAGCACTGTCGCGCCCGCGCGCAGCCCGCCGTCGACGACGAGCGCGCGCCAC
>NZ_JALBGW010000355.1:0-688 GCF_023006485.1 Neorhizobium sp. BETTINA12A | reverse complement strand
GACGCCGCCTTCATGAGCGGCCTCGTCCTGCCGCAAGCAGCCGCCACGCTTGCCGATCGCAAGCGTGAGGCGCTGATCTTCAGCGCCCGTTTCGGCGCCGAGCGGATCGGCCGCGTGCTCGCCATGGCTGCAACCGGCGAGATCGAACGCGAGGCGATGGACCGGATCATTGCCGCGACGCTCGAAATCATCGACCGGCGGGAGGATTGCTCGGATTTCGTGATGGTGCCGCTCCTCTGGCTCCTCAGCGAGTACGAGCGCGTCCTGGCACCGGCGGCGGCGGCAGACATCCGCGCCTCGGTCGCCGGCTACCGCTACTGGGTGGACGAGCCCGGCAACGACGTCATGTGGTTCTGGAGTGAGAACCATGTCCTGTGCTTCCACACCAGCCAGCTGATCGCCGGCAAGTTGATGCCGGATACCGTGTTCTCCGCGTCGGGCAGGACGGGTCGCGAGCAAGCGCAGCTGGCGGAAGGCCGGCTTCGCCGCTGGTTCGACAGCGTCGAGGCGCATGGCCTCGCCGAATGGAATTCCGCAGCCTATTATCCGGTGGATTTCATCGGGCTGCTCGCCCTCGAACGCTGGGGCGGGGACGATGTCGCCCCGCGTGCGCGCCATCAGCTGGATCTCATCTTCCGGATGATCGCGCTGCACACACTGGCGGGCGTTCCCGCCGGCTCGCAGGGGC
>NZ_JALBGW010000354.1:0-696 GCF_023006485.1 Neorhizobium sp. BETTINA12A | reverse complement strand
AAGGTGTCGAAGGGGTGCTGCGGTTGGGCTGCGGTGTGGCGGGCGCGGGTGCCGGCGTACGCGTCTGCTGCGCTGTCTGGCTTCCCGGCAGGCTCGACTGGATCAGGCCATCGACCATGTCGTTCAGCGAGTCGCGGTTCAGCCAGATTGCATAACCACCGCCGCCGACAAGCGCCAGGCCGACGATCGCCAGCACGATCCCGGCGTAGTTACGCTTGCGCACCGGGGTGACCCGATAAGGCCTTGCCGGCGCATGCATCAGGTCGTCCGCATCCGCGTCGGTGTGAAGCGTACTGCGCGCGCCGCCGCCTGAAGAGGACGACGTGTCCTTGTTGAAGCCGATCAGTTCCTCGAGATCACCCCACGGATCGTTTTCGACCGGTTTCGCGGGCGCGGCAGTGGCCTTCTGGGGCTGCTGCTGGTCAAGATATTCGGCGAATGGATCGATCCCGGCAGCCTCGTCCCCCTCTGCTGACGCTGCCGTACCCTTTTGCTGCGCGAGTTCGGGCACATCGGCGACCGACGGCATGCGGACATAAGCGGCCGCCACGTGGGTCTCCGGATCGAAATGGGCCGCGGCCGCGGCTGCGGTTCCGTGACCATGGCCAATCGGTTCGACAGGACCGGCCGTGACCAGTTCGGGCACATCGTTCCATGCCGCGGCAGCGACCGTTTGCGGGCTCGGCGCCGGCGGCT
>NZ_JALBGW010000353.1:0-727 GCF_023006485.1 Neorhizobium sp. BETTINA12A | reverse complement strand
AGCTGCTTGCGGCGTTCGGCCAGGCGCGGGAAACGCGTATAGACGTCCTCGCGCGTCTCGGCGCGCTCAGTGGCGCTGCGCAGGAAGCCGCCAAGCTCGACATTGTCCTCGACCGACATGGTGGAGAACAGTTCGCGCTTTTCCGGCACGAGGCAGAGGCCGGCGGCGACGCGGCCCTCGACCGAGCGCGGCACGGGTGCACCGTCGTAGATGATCGTGCCGGAAGAGGGAACGATGCCCATGATGGCGTTTAGCAGCGTCGATTTACCGGCGCCGTTTGCGCCGATCACGGTGACGATGCTCCCAGGCTTCATGCTCATCGATATGCCGTGCAGCACCTCGGCGCGGCCGTAGGAGACGTGGATGTCGGAGAGTTCGAGCAGGTTTCCGTTCATGCGACGCCTCCGAGATAGGCGGCGACGACCGCCGGATGTTTGCGCACGTCGGCCGGCTTGCCTTCGGCGATCAGGGTACCGAAATCGAGCACCACGAGATGGTCGACCAGACCCATGACGAAGCCCATGTCGTGTTCGACGAGGAGCACGCTGACGCCCTCCTCGCGCAGCTTCTTCAAGAGGTTGGCGAGCTCCTGTTTTTCGCCGTGGCGCAGGCCGGCCGCGGGTTCGTCGAGTAGTAGTACGGCCGGATCGGCGGACAGGGCGCGGGCGATCTCCAGGATGCGGATCTGGCCGAGCGCCAGATCGCCGGCCGGCCGGTCGCGATAGGC
>NZ_JALBGW010000352.1:0-790 GCF_023006485.1 Neorhizobium sp. BETTINA12A | reverse complement strand
CACCGGCGGCGGACCGGCGCAGGTGACCGTGCGCATGAACGGCCAGCAGACGGCGACGCTGCGCGCCACGCCCGACCAGGAGACGCCCTTCTCCTTCACGGTTCCGCGCGGCGGCAACAACGTCATGGAATTTTCGGTCGCCGAGCTTCCGGGCGAGGTGACGACCGCCAACAACCGCGCCGTCCACGTGATCGACGGTATCCGCCAGAACCTTCGCGTCCTGCTCGTCTCCGGCGAACCGCACGCCGGCGAGCGCGCCTGGCGTAACCTGTTGAAGTCCGATGCCTCGGTCGACCTCGTCCACTTCACCATCCTGCGCCCGCCGGAAAAGCAGGATGGCACGCCGATCAACGAACTGTCGCTGATCGCCTTCCCGACCCGCGAACTGTTCGTCGAGAAGATCAAGGATTTCGACCTGATCATCTTCGACCGCTACAAGCATCGCGGCGTGCTGCCGATCCTCTATTACGATTACATCGCCCAGTACGTGAACAATGGTGGCGCGCTGCTGATCGCCGCTGGCCCCGAACATGCCGGCGAGGATTCGATTGCATCCACGCCGCTCGAACAGGTCCTGCCGGCCGCCCCGACCGGCGAAATCCACAGCGCCGCCTTCTATCCGCATCTGTCGCCGGAGGGTGAAAAGCACCCCGTGACCCGCGGCCTCGACGGCTCCAACTCGAACCCGCCCGCCTGGGGCCGCTGGTTCCGCACCATCGACGTCGACACGCCGCACGGCCAGACGGTCATGGAAGGCGACGGCGACCGCCCGCTGCTCGTGCTCAACCGG